>DATFVT010000302.1:0-5540 GCA_035260105.1 Acidimicrobiia bacterium | reverse complement strand
GCGGTCACGCCGCCCTCGTACACGTACCAGCACCAGGTCAAGGTCGACCCGAACGACAACTGCCAGACCAGCTCGTCGATCTCGGGCATGGCTTTCATGCCGACGAACAGCGTCAGTTACCCGGCTGCCTACCGAGGCGCGCTCTTCTTCGCGGATTACTCGCGCAAGTGCATCTGGGTAGCGATGGCGGGCGCCAACGGGCAGCCCGACTTCTCCCAACCTCGCCTCTTCCGCCAAGCTGCCGATCCGGTCGACCTGGAGATCGGACCGGACAACATGGTCTATTACGTCGACCACGGCGGGACGATTCGAAGGATCCGGTACGACGCTCCGCCGCAAGCCGTGATCTCTGCGAATCCGTCGGCCGGTCCCGTTCCGCTCACGGTGCAGTTCGACGGGACAGCTTCGTTCGACCCGGGTGGGAGCGCGCTCACCTATGCCTGGGACCTCGACAACGACGGTGCCTTCGACGACTCGACGTCCCCCACGCCGACATACACCTACTCGGCGCCCCAGGATTCCACGGCGCGCCTGAGAGTCACCGACGCAAGCGGCTCGAGCGGCGATGCGTCTGTCGTGATCTCGGCCGGGAACTCGCCACCTACTGCGATCATCGACACGCCCACGAACGGGACGACGTGGGCCGTCGGGGACACGATCGCGTTCAGCGGGCATGCCACCGATCCCGACCAAGGGTCTCTTCCGCCATCGGCCTTGGAGTGGTCGCTCGTGCTCGACCACTGCCCGTCCTCGTGCCACGTTCACAACATCCAGACGTTCTCCTCGACCTCAGGCGGCAGCTTCGTCGCGCCATCGCACGACTACCCCTCGCACCTGGAGTTGCGGCTGACGGCTACTGATGCACGCGGACTGAAGAACACCACCAGCGTGGAGCTGGATCCGAGAACGACCACACTCACGCTCGACTCCCAGCCTCGAGGTCTGACGCTCGTCGCCGGGACGACGGTTCAAGCGACACCATTCCCCCTGACGTTGATCGAAGGGTCGACCCTGACCGTCAGTGCGCAATCGCCGCAGACCCTGAACGGCACGAGCTACGTGTTCACCGGGTGGTCGGACGGGGGAGCGCAATCGCACTCACTCGGCCTCTCGGCCCCTGCAACGTTGACCGCGACGTACCAGGCACAGGGGCCGTAGGGTCCCTCGCGTTCCGCTCGGCGAGATGTACCGTCTTGAATCCGGGCGACCGACCGGGGGGCAGCATGGTCGACGCCGTCATACCGGGAAGCGAGCAGAGTCCCGAAGCCGAACGCCTGGCGCAGAAGAGCGCGCAGGAGTTCGCCGCCGGGAACCTCCCAAAGGCGCAGGAGCTCGCCGGCGACAGTGCGCTGGCGGTCGCGTACACGCACCTCCAGCGGATCGTCGGGTTGATGGCGGTCCTGTTGCCGTTCGTGCTGTTCTCCGGCAACTGGGCGTTGACCGGCAACGAGGTCGAGAGCTCGATCAGCGCCTACTACCACACGCCGATGGGCGCCGTGTTCGTCGGCGTGCTGTGGGCGCTCGCCGTGTTCTTCTTGTCGTACAACTACCGGCCCCTACCCGGCTTCAACCTCGACAACAAGCTGAGCACCCTCGCGAGCATCGCCGCTGTGTGCGTTGCCGTCTTCCCGACGACGAGTGACGCGTCGGTCGCGACTCGGAGCGAACAGAACATCGGGATCGTGCACATCATCTCCGCCGGCGTGTTGTTCACGCTGCTGGCAGTCTTCGCCCTGTTCCTGTTCCCGCGGTCCAGCGGCGACATGACGCCCGAGAAGCGGCATCGCAACCTGCTCTACCGGACGTGCGGCGTGATCATGTTCGCCGCCATCCTGGCGATGTTCCCGTCCCAGCTGGCCCCCGACTCGTGGCACCTGTTCCTGTGGCTGGAGACGCTCAGCGTCCTCGCGTTCGGCGTCTCCTGGTTGATCAAGGGCGGCTTTCTCGGCATCCTCGCCGACAAGAAGCCGGCGCCCGCGCCGTCCGCGGCGGGCGAGCGCTAGCCGGCGCGTTCCCACACGAGCTTGGCGGACGCGCTCACGCGTCGAGGGGTGCCAGCACCTCGGCCGCCGACGCCAGCGCCGTGAGGTGCTGATCGACCGTCTCGAACCCGCTGCCCATGGTGTTCACTGCAATGTGCGTGGCCCCGGCGTCGCGCCACTTGCCAGTCTGGCGCGCCAGCTTGTCGAGGTCCCCCTCGGTCCAGGTGACGCGGCCTTCCATGCCGATCGCATCGGGGTCGCGTCCGGCCTCGACGGCCCCGCTGCGCACCACGGCGCGCGCCTCGTCGAGCCGCTCGCCCGGTGGCACCTGCGGGAACCAGCCGTCGGCCAGGCGACCCGCTCGGCGGAGGGCGGGCTCCGCCACCGCGCCGAACCACACCGGGATCGGACGCCGGACCGGCAGCGGCGCCAGGCCGGCGCCGGTGACGCGCTCGAAGGTGCCGTCGAACGTGAGGCTCCGCTCGGTCCACAACCGTCGCAACAGCGCGATCTGCTCCTCGAGGCGCCGGCCCCGGTTCGAGAAGTCCTTCCCGAGCGCCTCGTACTCGACTGCGTTCCACCCGATGCCGACGCCGAGGCGGAAGCGACCGCCGGTGAGCAGATCGATCTCGGTGGCCTGCTTCGCGGCGAGGACCGTCTGACGCTGCGGGAGGATGATGATGCCGGTCACGAGCTCCATCGACGTGATCCCGGCGAGGTAGCCGAACAGCACGAACGGCTCCTGGAACGTCGTCTCCACGTTGTACGGGCCGGCCCAGCCTCGATGCACCTCAGGGTCGGCGCCGACGACGTGGTCGTAGGCGAGGACGTGGGTGAAACCGAGCTCCTGGACCGTCTCGCCGTACGCCCTTACCGCGCCGACGTCGCCGCCGAGCTCGGTCTGCGGGAAGACGACGCCGACCCGCACTAGAGGTCCGGCAGGTTCAGCGCGAGGTTGGGGTACTCGATCCCGCCGTCGACCTCGAGGAGCTTGCCCGTGACGAAGCTGCTCGCGGGGGACGCCAGGTAGAGGGCCGCGATCGCGATGTCGTCCGTCTCGCCCAGGCGGCCCAGGGGTGTCTTGGCGATCATCTCGTTTCGAAGGTCGTCGTTGGTGAGCACGATCTCCAACGCCGAGGTCGCGACGGAACCGACTGCGATCCCGTTGACGCGGATGCGCGGCGCGAGGTCGGAGGCCATGAGCCGCGTCATGTGCGAGAGCGCGCCTTTGGCCGTGCCGTAGGCGACGTACCCCCGGTCCGTCATCCGGCCCATCGCGCTCGAGATGTTCACGACGCTGCCGCCGTCGCGGGCCAGCATGTGCGGGACGGCGAGCTTGCTGAGCGTGAAGGCCGTCGTCACGTTGAAGTGGAACGCACCTTCGAGCGCCTTCTCGCTCGTGTCGAGGAACGGCTGGGGCATGGCGCCGCCGGCGTTGTTGACGACGACGTCGATGCGGCCGAACTCGCTCATCGTCTGGTCCACGATCAGGTCGAGGTTGGCGAGGTCGTTCACGTCGCAGGGGACACCGAGCGCCCGGCGGCCACGGTCGGCAACCTGGTTGGCGACGTCCTCGAGCTGTTCCTTGGTGCGGGCCGCGATCACGACGTCGGCGCCCGCCTCGGCGAACGCGAGCGCGCAGCCGGCACCGATGCCGCGACCGGCGCCGGTCACGACGGCGACCTTGTCCCTGAGGCTGAATCGGTCGAGAAGCATGCTCGCTTCTTATCGCATCACGAGCGCGGCGGCCCAGGCGCAGGACGGCGTGCTTGATCGAGCCCGCGGGCCGTGCCACGGTGCTGCGGCATGCCGGATTCCGCGACCATCCTCGTGACGGGCGCCACCGGGAACACCGGTTCGGCGCTGCTTTCGGCACTCCAAGGGCGTGATGTGTCTGTTCGGGCGATGGTTCGGAGCGCCGGCGACGGCGAACGGGTTGCGGCCGAGTCGACCGAGTCCGTCGTTGCCGACTTCGACGATCGCCCATCACTCGAGGCTGCGCTGCGCGGCGTGAACCGCGCGTATCTCGTCACCCCGTCGTCCGAAAAGGCGGAAGAGCAGCAGGTGCGATTCGTCGAGCTCGCGAAGCAAGCCGGGGTCGAGCAGATCGTGCTGCTCTCGCAGCTCGCCGCGGCCGAGGACTCACCCGTCCGCTTTCTTCGGTATCACGCCGTGGTCGAACGCCGGATCCGCGAGCTCGGCCTCGGCTTCACGTTTCTGCGCCCGAATCTCTACATGCAGGGTCTGCTCACCGTACGGGACTCGATCGCCAACGATGGCGTGTTCTTCGCGCCCATCGGTGACGCACGCGTGAGCCTCGTCGACGTGCGCGACATCGCCGCGGTGGCGGCCGAGGCGCTCACGAATTCAGGCCATCTCGACCAGACTTACGACATCACGGGCCCGGAGGCGTTGACCCACCCCGACGTCGCCGAAGCGCTTTCGGGGGCGCTCGGGCGATCGGTGACCTTCACCGACGTGCCTCCCGAGGCCTTCGCGGAATCGCTGACGAGCCACGGCATGCCCGGTTGGCAGGTCGACGGCTTGCTCGAGGACTACGAGCACTATCGGCGGGGCGAGGCGGAAGCGGTGTCGCCGGCTGTTCGTGAAGTCACAGGGCGTCCGCCGCGCGACATCCACGCGTTCGCGCAGGATTACGCGCCCGCGTTCTCGCCCTCGTCCGGGTAGGGGTCACCGGAACACGAGGGGCGCCTGCTTCACGCCCGCGATCACGGCCGAGTGGCTGCGCTCGACGTCCCCGGCGAGATCGACCGTCTCGAACCGGTCGAGCAGCTCCTCCAGGAGGACCCGCCCCTCGATGCGGGCGAGGGTGGCGCCGATGCAGAAGTGCGTGCCGAACCCGAAGGCCACGTGCTGATTGGGCGACCGGCCGATGTCGAAACGATCGGCGGTCGGCCCGAACTGGCGCTCGTCGCGGTTGGCCGACGCGTAGAGCATCAGCACCCGGTCGCCCTCGCGGATCGACGTGCCCCCCAGCTCGGCGTCCCGGGTCGCGGTCCGCATGAAGCTGACCACCGGGCTGGTCCAGCGCAGCATCTCCTCGACGGCCGTCGGCACCAGGGAGCGGTCGCGGCGGAGGCGTTCCCAGTCCGCCGGGCGCTCCGCTAACGCCACGAGCCCGCCCGAGATCATGTTGCGCGTCGTCTCGTTGCCCGCCACGAGGAGCTGGACGAGGAACATCGTGAGCTCGGCGTCGCTGAGGCGCCGCCCCTCGATCTCGACCTCCGCCAGCACGGAGATGAGGTCGTCACGGGGCTCGGTCCGGCGGGCGACGGTGGTCGCCAGCAGCGTCTCGTGCATGTCGGCCTGGAGCGAGGCGCGCTTCTCCTCCGTCCAGTCGGTGGCGCCCGGGATGACCGCCTCCGACCACTCGAAGAAGCGCTCCCAGTCCTCGTCGGGCATCCCGAGCAGGGTGCTGATGATGAAGAGAGGGAACGGCACCGAGACGGACTCGACGAAGTCGACCGTCCGGCCGGGCTCGAGCCCGTCGACGAGGGGCTTCGCCCGCCGGCGGACGTCGTCCTCGAGGGCGCGCAT
>DATFVT010000301.1:0-6809 GCA_035260105.1 Acidimicrobiia bacterium | reverse complement strand
GTCGCCGATCCCCGCATGAACTGCACGCACCAGTTCGACCTCGCCGGGCTGTGCGTCAGCCAGGCCGCCCGCGGCACCGAGCGAAGGCTGTACGACGTCGAGCTTCCCGCGGCCGTCGACGACACCACGCAGCCCCGGCTCTGGCGCGACGGCCAGCTCGTGCTGGCGTGGACGCTGACGTGGCACGACGGCCGGCGCCGGCTCGTCGACAGCCCGCCCTTCGACGAGGCACCGTGGCGGGGCGGGTTCTTCCGCTGGGCCGACGACACGCTCGATCCCGACGACGCCGAAGCGGCGATCGTCCTGCGCCGGGCGTGCGAGATCGGGATGGGCCGGGGCATGGACCTCGACGCCTACGACTCCGCGGCCGAGCTCGGTCCGTTCATGGGCCCTGTCTGCTACACGATGCAGCGCGACGTTGCCCCGGTTGCGTTCCGCAACCGGGGCAGCATCCGCGATTTCGCGCGCCATCCGGACGCGCTCCTGGACGATCAGTAGCCGGGCGTCCGACCGCTCGACCCGCTGCTGGACGGCGGTGTCGAGGGGGCGTTGCCGCCGGTGGCCGCGTGCCAAGTGAACTGCTGGCCGCCGAAGGCGTCGGTGAGCCCGTCGGCGTTGAGCGTGCCGGACTGGTCGTCGGCGAAGCGGTACACGGGCGCACCGTTGATCGTGACCTGCGTCTTGCCGTCGGAGCGCTGGAGCACACCAAGGGTCCCGCCGCTCACGGTCCCGGTCGGCTGGCCGCCTTGGATCGTCAGCGGCTCCCAGAACTGCAGGCACGCGCCGGTGCACTTGACCATGCCGCCGGCCTCTTCCTCGGAGGTGTACAACGCCATGCCACTGGCGTCGACGAGCACCGACTTCCCGTCGATCCGCTTCGCCGCCACCGTCGTCGCGGTGCCGTGGGACGAGCTCGATCCCATCGAGGAGGTGTCACCACCCCCACCACCGCCGCAGGCGGCAAGGACGAGCGCGGCCGTCAAGGCGAGCCCGGCCAACCCGAAGAGTCGTTTCATGTTCTGACCTCCCGTGGAGAAGCTGATTCGAACGCGGGGCGCCGGTGTGGCGACCCGATGGGAACGTGGCGGACGACGAGATACACGCCGAGCAACGCCACGGTCGCGATCTCGCTGACCTGCGCGGCCCGGATGGCTGCGGGGTTGTAGCCGGGCTCCATGAACCCGAAGAGCGGTCGACGCTCGGCGACGAGCAGGAAGACGTAGGACCCGGCGGCGAGGCCAATGCCGGCCAGCGCCAGGCCCGCCGCCATCCACGCGCCGCCGCGCCGCCAGACCAGCTCGATCGGCAGGAGCAACAGGACGCCGATCGCGGTTGCGGCGACGAAGTTCACGACGAACAGCTGCCCGATCGTGGGGATCGCCGAGTACAGGTCCTCGTACTGCTGCAGGTGCACCGCGCCGACGGCGAGCAGCGACAGGGCTCCGAGCACTCGGGCGGTCAGCCACACCCATCGCCGCAGGCCGACGGGGTTGGTATTCGAAGTTGCGCTCATGCACACGGGTACCGCCGATCCCCGTGCTGCGATCACCGTCGTGACAGATGTCTCGGGCGTGATCTCCACGACAGGGTTCGCCGTAGTACTGGGTGTGAGGAATCTGACGGACGAGGCCGTGCTCGCCGGATTCGGCGTCGGCGACGTCGACGCCGCCCACGAGCTCGTGCGTCGGTTCGAGCGGCGCGTCTACGGGGTCGCGATCACGATCACGCGCGACGCCCGGCTCGCCGAGGACGTCGCGCAAGAGGCCTTCGTACGCGCCTGGCGACATGCCGAGACGTTCGACCCTCGCCGCGGGAGCGTCACCAGCTGGTTGAGCGTCATCACGCGCAACCTCGCGATCGACACGATGCGAGCGCAGCCACGCTCCGAGCTCGTCGACCCCGACGACCTCGACTGGCTGTCGCCGCCCACGCAGGAGCCGAACCCCGCCGACGTCGTCGTGCGCGCCAGCGATTCGGAATGGCTGCGCGGTGCGCTGGATGACGTGCCGGACGAACAGCGGCGCGCTGTGGTGCTCGCGGGCGTCGTCGGCTTCACGGCCGAAGAGGTGGCCGAGCGCGAACAGATCCCGGTCGGGACCGCGAAGTCGAGGATCCGCCTCGCCATGGACAAGCTCCGCCGAGCGCACGTCGCGGCCGAGGTGCGCCGATGAGTGACGTGACCTGCGACGTCGTCCGCGACTGCGCTGCCGACTTCGCGCTCGGCGCCCTCACCGGGCGTGAGCGCGCCGACCTCCTGGCGCACCTGGATCGCTGCCCGTCCTGCCAGACTCTCGTCGGCGAGTACGCGGGCGTGGCCGACGCGCTTCTCGACCTCGTGCCCGAGGCGGATCCCCCGAACGCGCTCGCGCCTCCCGTGCTGGCCACGTTGCGTCCCGCGCCTCTCCGGCGGTGGCGTCGTCGGGTGGTCGCGCTCGCCGCCGCGGCGATCGTCGCGATCAGCACGGCGACCGGCGTCACGTGGGCGCTCGTGGCCGGTGGAGACAGCGGGAGCGCCCAACATGCCGCGCTGCATTCCGCGGCGATGGTCGGCTCGGGTGGGCTCACCGTCGGCCGGGTCGTCTCCACCGAGGAGGAGCATCCCAAGCTCGCCGTCAGCGTCGACTACTGGGTCGCGGACGGGAGCTACCGGCTGCAGGCCCTCGACGGGAACGGCAGCTCGGTCCCGGTGGGGACGCTGCAGGTCGCCGGCGGACGCGGGACGTGGACGGGGCGAGTCGCGTCAGGGAATCACCCCGTCGCCGTCACGCTCGTTGACCCGGGCGGCAGCGTGGTCTGTCGCGGTCCGCTGGCGTGAGCCTGATGCGCGATCTCGCTCCCGGGTGAGGCAGTCTGTAGTTCGTGAGCCACCCGACGGACGCCGTCACCACACCCGCCCCGCCCGCGCCCGCTCCCCCGCCGCCGGGCGATCAGAACGAGGCGGCCCGGCTCTTCAGCCTCTCGATCGTCATCTCGGGCACGCGCTGCCTGCTCACGTACATCGTGTTCCCCTGGGTACTGCCCCTGCTCGGGATCGCCGGCGGCGTCGGGCCCGTCGTCGGCGTGATCGTGGGCGTGGTCGCGATCTTCTTCAACCTCCTCAGCATCCGCCGGTGGCGAGGGAGCACGAGCCCGGCGCGCATCCCCCTCATGACGCTCAACAGCGTCGTGATCGTGTTCCTTCTGGTGCTGGTCGCCATCGACGTGAGCCGGCTCGTGTCATGAGCGTCGAGCAGCCCGCGCTCCCCCGGCGGGGGCCGGTTGCCCGCGCCGGCTGGCTCGTCGGCGGGCTCGCCGCCGTGGTGCTCGGCGGGATCGGCATCGTCGTGCCGGGGCTTCCCACCACCGTGTTCTTCATCGTCGCCGCGTGGTGCTTCTCACACTCGAGCCCGCGCCTGGAGCGGTGGGTGCTGAACCTGCCCCGCATCGGCCCGATGGTCGGCGACTACCGCGCCGGCCTCGGTATGCCTCGGCGCGCCAAGGCGATCGCCATCTCCATGATCGCCGTGTTCGTGACGGTCAGCGTCGTGCTCTTCATCGGCAGCTGGCCGTGGCGACTGGTCGTGCTGGCGCTCGGGGCCATCGGGGTCGCGTACATCATGCTGCTGGTCCCGACCCGGGAGCGCGTCCTCGAGCGGCGCGCCACCGCCTCGCAGGACCCGGCCGCCTAGGCCGGGTCCTGGAGCAACCCGATCGGGTTGCCGTCGGCGTCGCGCACCGTCGCGATCAACCGGCCGCCGCCGACGTCGTTCACCGGCTGCTGCGTCTCGCCGCCGGCGTCGACGAGCGCCGCGAGCGTCTTTTCGATGTCGTCCACGCCCCAGTACGGGACCGGGCCGGTCATGCCCTTCCCGTGGCCGTTGGGGTCGAGGCCGACGTCCTGGCCGCCGACGTTGAAGGCGACGTAGTACGGCTGGTCCACGTACGGCGCGACGCCGAAGGCCTTGCCGTACAGCTCCTTCGCCGCCGGCAGGTCATCGACCGGGTAGATGATGGTCTCCATGCCTGATGCCATCGGGGGGCTCCTCTTCTTCGTCGTGTTACGTCGATCCGCTCCGGATCGTCAGTGACATGACGGACCGCGAGCCAGGAAGGTAACGGTGCCCGAAGACGACTGGATGGTGGACCAGTTCGAGGCCCACCGCGCCCATCTCCGAACGGTGGCGTACCGCATGCTCGGGTCGGCCGACGAGGCGGACGACGCCGTGCAGGAGGCGTGGTTCCGGCTCAACCGATCCGACGCGAGCGAGATCGAGAACCTCGGCGGGTGGCTGACGACGGTCGTAGGACGTGTGTCGCTGGACATGCTGCGGTCCCGCGCCTCCCGGCGGGAGGACCCCGCGGGCGCCGAGCCGCCCGACCCGGCCTCCGCCGCAGCATCCCCGGCGGGCGGCGACCCCGAGCACGAGGCGGTGCTCGCCGACACGGTCGGTTCGGCCCTCCTCGTCGTCCTCGACACGCTCACCCCGGCCGAGCGCCTGGCCTTCGTGCTGCACGACCTGTTCGCCGTCCCGTTCGAGGAGATCGGCGCCATCGTGGGCCGCTCCCCCAACGCGGCCAAGCAGCTCGCCAGCCGGGCCCGCCGCAAGGTCCAGGGACGCGACGCGGCGCCCGACGCCGACCCCGCCCGGCGGCGGGAGGTCGTGGACGCATTCCTTGCCGCGTCGCGCGGCGGTGACTTCGACGCCCTCGTCGCCCTGCTCGACCCCGACGTGGTGCTCGTGGCCGACGCGACGGCGGTCAGCATGGGCTCGCCGGAAGAGACGCGCGGCGCGGCCGCGGTCGCGGGGACGTTCTCCGGACGCGCCCAAGCCGCGCAGCCCGCGCTGGTCGACGGGACGCCGGGGGTCGTGTGGGCCGTCCGCGGACGCCCACGAGTCGTGTGGGACTTCACCATCGAGGACGGCAAGGTCGTCCACATCGACATGCTCGCCGCCGGCGAGACCCTCGACGACCTCGACCTCACGATCCTCGAAGGCTGAGGACGCGTTCATGCCCGAGCCCGGCCCCGTGCTGAGTCCGATCGGACGGGTCGAGTCGCCGCTTGTCGACCCCGGGGAAGCGCCGAACCAGGGTGACGAGGGCGCGCCCGAAGCCTGGCTCGTCCTCGAGGCGTCCGTGCAGGAGGCGATGCGCGACCTCGAGATCGGCGCGCCGGCGATCGTGCTCACGTGGCTCGATCGCGCCGACCGCGAGACCCTGGTCGTGCATCCCCGGGGGAACCGGGACCGGCCACCGACGGGCGTGTTCAGCACGCGATCACAGGACCGACCCAACCCGATCGGGCTGCACACCGTGCGGATCCTCGCGATCGACGGCACTCGAATTCGCGTGCGCGACCTCGAGGCACTCGACGGCACACCGGTCCTCGACATCAAGCCGGTGCTCGGCCCCGTCGACGACCGGTGAGGGTGGCGCTCGGTTCTACGACACCCGCGGGAGGACGCTCCACGTGGCGCGGAAGGTGCCGCCGGGCGGGACCGTCTTCACGCCCACGCCGTTGTTGAACGCGTTCGAACAGCACGAGTACGGCTCGATGGCGAGGCTCTTTCGCCGACGGCTCGCGTCGGGGAGCGTGTCGCCGGTGTAGGCCCAGACGTATTCGTGGTCGCGGTCGAGCGACACCGTGACCGACCGGCCCGACGGAGCGGACAGCTTGATGGTCGCCCTGCCGTCGGCGTCGCGCCGAAGGCCGGTGAAGCCGGTGTCGAGCACGGTGCCGCCGACGGAGTGCGCCTCCCGGAAGTCGAGCTCGGGGCCGTCGACGGGCACGGCCGGCAGCGTGGGGATCGATCGGTCGTTCGTCCGGAAGTACTGGTCGGCGGGCAACGACAACACCGACTCGTCGACGACCGCCGTGCCCACCGTGAAGTACGGATGCATGCCGACGCCGTAGGGCACGGCCGACGCGCCGATGTTGCGCATGCTGTGGGTGACCGTCAGGCCGTCGTCACCCAGCGAGTAGTCGTGCTGCAACTGAACGGTGAACGGATAACCCGGTTGGGCATGCAGGACGAGACGCATCGAGACGGTGTTCGGGCGCACCCGGTCCGCCTCCCAGTTCATCCATCGGGTCAGCCCGTGGATGGCGTTCTGCTTGTCCGTCTCGTTCCACGCCAGCTTCTGCTCGGTCCCCTCGAACGTGTAGGCGCCGCCGTCGATGCGATTCGGCCACGGTGCGAGCAGCTGTCCGTGCGACGACCCCGTCGGGTACCCGTCGGCCGGGAAGCCGTCGAGGAACTCGACGTCGCCGACTCGGTACGAACGCAAGCCCGCGCCCAGCTCGGTCACGGTCACGGAGTGCGACCGGTGCTCGATCGTGAACTGCTGCCCCGAGAGTGACGCCGGAGGTCCCGGCCTTTCGGATCGCACGGCGGAATGATCTCAGACCGCGGCGGCGACGCGGAGGCGCTCGAGCACTTCGGCCATCTCCTTCGGGCGGCTCAGCGCGGCCATGTGTCCACCGTCCATCTCGTCGGCGCTCATGCCGAGCCGCTCCTCTGCCATGCGCCGCTGGAAGTCGGGCGGGAAGAAGCGGTCCTCCCTACACAGGACGACGCGCGTGGGCACGTCCGGCCACGCCGGCAGCGGCCAGCGCTCCCCCATCGGCGTGCCCGACTGGTCGCGCTCGTGGTGCACGGACTCGGCCTTCACATCGGGAGGAAGGTCGTGGAGGTACAACGCCACGGGGTCGTCCATCCCCACGGGCGTCGTCCCGTTGCGCTCCGCAGCGTCGTTCCGGACCTGCGCCCAGTCGGTGTTCGCCCACCAGTCGCCCAGCAGCTCGCCGGGTAGGGGGACCATCGCCGCGA
>DATFVT010000300.1:0-4060 GCA_035260105.1 Acidimicrobiia bacterium | reverse complement strand
ACACGCGCGTCGATCTCGTAGCAGCCGTCTCGCATCTCGCCGAACGACATCGGGTTCATGCCGTACTCCTCGGGCGGGCGGCCGGCGACGGCGTTGAGGCCGAAGTTGGCGCCGTGCTGGTCGCCCCACATCCACACGTCGGCGCCGTTCGGCGCGTGCACGACGCGGGGGCCGCGGTCGCGCCAGCGCTCGGGGAGATGGCGCTCGAAGAGGTCGGCGGGCTCGACGACGTGGTCGTCGACACTGATCAGGACCAGGTCGTCGATCTGCATGCCACTACCTCCTGGTTCGTGACCCCGCCGCCCGCTGCCCCCGCTCCGTTGTCACAGATACCCGCCGCGTGGGCGTGTTTTCGTGACAACGGGCGTTGGCGGTGGCGGGACTACCCATGTCGCCAGTCCGGGTGCAGGTCGCGCTCGCGCGCGAACCGTTGGGCGGAGATCGTGGTCCCGTTGAGCTCGGCCGCCTCGGGGCTGGTGGCGAGCCAGGCGATGACCGCCGCCGGGACGCTGGGCGGGGCGCCCGGGTAGCGGCCTTCGAGCCCGAGCGCGCGCGCGTTCACTTCCATGCGCTCGGTGATGACGAACCCGGGCTCGAGGTTGTAGCTGCGGATCCCTCGGTCCCCGAGCTCGACGGCGAGGACGCCGGCCAGGCGGTGGAAGGCGCCCTTCGACATCGCGTAGGCGGCACCCCACCCGCCGTCACCCGCTGGTGCCTGCGGATCGATCGTCGCGACCGCGGACGTCACGTTCACGACCGCCCCGTCCCCGCGCTGGAGCATGCCCGGCAGCACGGACTTGATGAGCACGATCTGCGAGACGACGTTGGCCGCCAGCTTCGCCTCGAGGTGCTCGACGGGCGTGTCGACGAAGTGCGTCATGTCGCCCGGGCCCGTGTCGATGGCGTTGTTCACCAGCACGTCGATGTGGCCCCATTCGCCGAGAGCGCGCTGGACGGCGGCGTCGAGCGTCGACCGGTCATGCAGGTCCATCACGACCGGCAGCGCGCGCCGGCCCGCGTGCTCGACGGCCTCCGCCGTCGTGTCGAGGCTGCCCGGGATCGGGCGGCCGGCGCCGTCGGAGTCGTCGACGCCGTCGCCCTCGTGGACCGTCCGCCCGGTGATGACGACGTCGAAGCCGTGGTCGGCGAGCGCGATGGCGGCCGCCTTGCCGATGCCCCGGCTGGCGCCGGTGACGAAGGCGACTCTGGACTCGGCCACGGAGTAGAACGTATTCCAATTTTCCGAGGAGGACGGGGGAGCGAGTGCT
This sequence comes from Acidimicrobiia bacterium, assembly GCA_035260105.1. Taxonomy (GTDB): domain Bacteria; phylum Actinomycetota; class Acidimicrobiia; order IMCC26256; family JACDBD01; genus JALZAA01. The sequence continues at coordinate 2,792 of DATFVT010000300.1, read as the reverse complement.
GGACGGCATGGACGGCAAGGTCGCCATCGTGACCGGGGCCGGGCGGGGGCTCGGACGCGCCGAGGCGCTCGAGCTGGCTCGCCAGGGCGCCCGGCTGGTCGTCAACGACTACGGGCGCACCCTGCAGGGAGAAGAGGAGAAGAGCCCGGCCGACGAGGTCGTGGACGAGATCACCGCCGCCGGCGGTGAGGCCGTCGCCGACCGCGCCGACGTCGCCGACTGGGGCGACTCGCAGCGACTCGTGCAGACCGCCGTCGAGCGGTTCGGGCAGCTCGACATCCTCGTGAACAACGCCGGGTTCCTGCGGGACCGGATGCTGTTCAACATGAGCGAGGAGGACTTCGACCTCGTCGTGCGCGTGCACCTCAAGGGTCACTTCTGCATGTCGCGCCATGCCGCGGCGTACTGGCGCGACCGGTCGAAGGCGTCGGACGCACCCGTGTACGGCCGCGTCGTGAACACCACTTCCGAGGCGGCGCTGCTCGGCTCCCCGGGCCAACCGAACTACGCCGCGGCCAAGGCCGGGATCATCGCCCTCACGATGGCGACGGCGAACAGCATCGGCCGCTACGGCGTGACCGCGAACGCAATCGCGCCCCGGGCCCGCACTCGCATGACCGAGAGCATGCCGGGCATCGGTGACGACGTCGAAGGTGACTTCGACGAGTTCGCGCCCGAGAACGTGGCGCCGCTCGTCGCCTACCTCGCCTCTCCGGCGGCAGTTAAGGTCTCGGGTCAGGTGTTCGTCGTGTTCGGCCGCCTGATCGACGTCGTCGCCGGCCCAAGCGTCGACCGGCACTTCGAGGCCGACGACGGCTGGACGCCGGAACGGGTGGACGCCGCGCTCACTCCCTTCTACGGGCAGCGCAAGCCGGTGCGCGACGGCTACCTCTACCGCGGCCCGCACCCCGGGTAACGGCGGCTAGCAGGGCATGGAGCGCTTCGACGGGCGGGTCGCGGTGATCACGGGCGCCGGCAGCGGGATCGGCCGTGCCGTGGCCGGGCGGGCCGCCGCCGAGGGGATGCGCGTGGTGATCGCCGACGTCGAGTTGGGCGCGCTCGAAGAGGCGGCGGCCGAGGTCGAGGCGGCGGGCGCCGAGGTGGTCGTCGCCCCGACCGACGTGTCGCGCCCCGACCAGGTCGACGCGCTCGCGGCCATCGCCTACGAGCGGTTCGGTGGCGTCCACCTGCTGTGCAACAACGCCGGCGTGTTCCAAGGCGGGATCACGTGGCAGCGCGAGCTCACCGACTGGGAATGGGTGTTCGGCGTGAACTTCTGGGGCGTCCTCCACGGCATCCGGTCCTTCGTGCCCCGCATGCTCGAGGGCGGCGACGAGGGCCACGTCGTGAACACGTCGTCGCTCGCCGGGCTGCTCACCGTCGCGTATTCGGGGCCGTACGTGACGAGCAAGTTCGCGGTGCTCGCACTCACGGAGTGCCTGGCACACGACCTCCGCGCTCAGGGTGCGCCCATCGGGGTGTCGGTGCTCGTCCCCGGGCTCGTCGACACCAAGATCGCGTACTCGATGCGCAACCGGCCCGACGAGCCGCCGAGTGAGGCGCAGGCACCCGACCACCACTTCGTGGAGCAGGCGCTGCGCGACCTGACGGGCGAGCGCGGGCTCGCTCCCGCCGAGGTGGCCGCGCTCGTGTTCGACGCCGTGCGCGGCGATCGCTTCTACGTCACGACCACCGACGTCACCGAGGACATGCTGCGCGAGCGTTTCGACGCCATCGTCGCGGGCGAGTTCCCGCCCCCGGCCCAGTTCGACCGATAGACCCCGGGGCGTAGGCTCGCCGCATGGACATGCGCACGCTCGGAAGCACCGGAGTCCAGGTCAGCGAGTACTGCCTCGGGGCGATGATGTTCGGCAAGTGGGGCAACCGCGATCACGAGGACTGCGTTCGCATCGCCCACCGGGCGTTCGACGCCGGGATCAACTTCGTCGACACCGCCGACGTGTACTCGACGGGCGAGTCGGAGGAGATCGTCGGCAAGGCGATCGCAGGGCGACGCGACGACATCGTCCTGGCCACCAAGGTGCACGCGCCGATGAGTCAAGACCCGAACATGCGTGGCAACTCGCGCCGCTGGATCCAGCGCGAGGTCGACGACAGCCTGCGCCGGCTCGGCACCGAGTGGATCGACCTGTACCAGGTGCACCGCCCGGACGAGGCGGCGGACATCGACGACACCCTCGGTGCGCTGAGCGACCTCGTGCACCAGGGCAAGATCCGGTACGCGGGCTCCTCGACGTTCCCGGCCGAGTACATCGTCGAGGCCCAGTGGGTCGCTGAGCGCCGGGGACGCGAGCGGTTCCGCTGCGAGCAGCCGCCGTACTCGATCCTCGTGCGGGGGATCGAGCGGTCGGTGCTGCCGACGTGCCAGCGGTACGGGATGGGCGTCATCCCGTGGAGCCCCCTCGCGGGCGGCTATCTCACCGGCCGGTACCGCAAGGGCGCAGAGATCCCGGCCGGCTCACGGCTCTCGACGCGCAACTTCGAGGACGAACGGGAACGGGCGATCCACGAGCAACGCATCGACGTGGTCGAGGAGCTGCTCAAGGTGTCAGCGGACGCCGGCATGACGGTCACTCACCTGGCGATCGCGTTCGTGCTCGAGCACCCGGCGGTGTCGGCGGCGATCATCGGTCCCCGCACGATGGAGCAGCTGGACGACCTGCTCGTCGGCGCCGGCGTCCGTCTCGACGGCGACACCCTCGACCGCATCGACGCGATCGTCCCGCCCGGCACCAGCATCGCCGGCGCCGACCCGTGGCAACCCCGTGGGC
>DATFVT010000299.1:0-2204 GCA_035260105.1 Acidimicrobiia bacterium | reverse complement strand
GTGCCGCCCGTCATGTACTCGCAGGCGTGGTCGCCGGTGCCCTCGACGATCGCGGTCGCGCCGCTGTTGCGCACCATGAACCGCTCGCCGGCCCGTCCGGCGACGAACACCTGCCCACCGGTCGCTCCGTACAGCACCGTGTTGCCCGCGAGCACGGCGTCGCCGGCGTCGCCGTCGGGCGGCCGCACGGTGATCCGTCCGCCGCCCATGCCCTTGCCGAGGTAGTCGTTCGCCTCGCCGACGAGGTCGAGCGTGACGCCGTCGGCGAGGAAGGCGCCGAAGCTCTGTCCCGCCGAGCCCGTGAGACGCGCGGTGACCGACCCCGGCGGGAGCCCTTCACCCCACTCGAGGCCGATGGCGCCACCGAGCGACGCGCCGACGGTCCGGTCGGCGTTCGTGATCTCGTACTCCAGCTCGACGTCGCCGCCGTCCCACAGCGCCGGGAACGCGTCGGCGAGGAGGCGCTCGTCCAGCGCGGAGCGCGGCCGCTGGATCGGAACCGTCGTGACGAAATGGAGCGGGCCACCGTCCGAGAACGACTCGAGAAGCGGTGAGAGGTCGAGCGAGTCGGCGCGGGCGTCGCCGGTCGTGCGCTGGCGCAACATGTCGACGCGCCCGATCGCCTCGTCGAGGCTGCGCACGCCGAGCGACGCCAGCGTGCGCCGGACCTCCTCGGCGATGAAGATCATGTACGTCGCGACACCCTCGGGGGTGCCCGTGAACTTCGCCCTGAGGTTCGGCCGCTGCGTCGCGATGCCGGTCGGGCACGTGTCGCGGTGGCAGGCGCGCACCATGATGCAGCCCTCGGCGAGCATCGCAGCCGTGCCGAACGAGTACTCGTCGGCCCCGAGCAGGGCGGCCATCACCACGTCGCGCCCCGTCTTGAAGCCGCCGTCGACGCGGACGCGGACGCGATCGCGCAGGTGGTTCTCGACCAGCGCCTGCTGGGCGTCGGCGAGGCCGAGCTCCCACGGCATGCCGGCGTTCTTGATCGACGACAGCGGCGACGCGCCCGTGCCACCGTTGTTGCCCGAGATCTGCACCACGTCGGCGAGCGCCTTCACGACCCCGGCGGAGATGGTGCCGACACCGTCCTCGGCGACGAGCTTCACCGACACCTCCGCCAGCGGGTTGACCTGCTTGAGGTCGTAGATCAGCTGGGCGAGGTCCTCGATCGAGTAGATGTCGTGGTGGGGCGGCGGCGAGATCAGCCCGACCCCCGGCTGGGTGTGACGAAGGCGCGCGATCTCGCCGCTGACCTTGTGCCCGGGGAGCTGGCCGCCCTCCCCCGGCTTCGAGCCCTGGGCGATCTTGATGTTGAACTCGTCGGCGAACGCGCAGTACTCCGGCGTGACCCCGAAGCGGCCCGACGCGATCTGCTTGATGCGCGAGTTGCGGTCGCGGTCGGTGCCGCGGGTGCGGTAGCGGGCGGGGTCCTCGCCCCCCTCGCCGCAGTTGCTCTTGCCCCCGAGCATGTTCATCGCGATCGCGAGCGTCTCGTGCGCCTCGGCCGACAGCGCGCCGTGCGACATGGCACCGGTCGAGAACCGCGCCGTGATCGCCTCGACCGGCTCGACCTCCTCGAGGGGGACGGGCTCGCCGCCGGCAACGAGCTCGAGCAGGTCGCGCAGCTCGGTCGTCGGGCGCGACTCGACGAGCTCGCGAAACCGCTCGTAGAGGTCGGCGCGACCGCCCTTGATCGCGCCCTGCAGGAGGTGGGCCGCACGCAGGTCGGTCGGGTCGGGCGCGGGCAGCGGCTCGGCCTCGGGCCCCTGCAGCACGATGACCTTGCCCCGGTCCTCGCTCGGTGCGGGCTCGACGCCGGCGAGCCGGCCGCTCACCTCGCTCTTTCGCTTCGGCTTGCGCTCGCCGTCCTCGCCGTCGCCCTCGGGCGCGAGCCCGAGCGAGTCGTGCAGCGCGTCGACGACGTCGGGATTGTTGCCGTGGTACTCGCCGCCCCGCTTGCGGTGCCGGAAGAAGCCCGGCTCCTCGAGCGCAGCCTTCTCACCACCGAACGCGGCTTCGTGACGAACGAGGATGTCGGCGCCCAGCGTGTCGAAGCCGACGCCGCCGACCTCGGACACCGTGAACCGCAGACACGTCTCGATCACGTCGGGACCGAGCCCGATGGCCTCGAAGATCTGCGCCGCGCGGTAGCCGTCGACGGTCGAGATCCCCATCTTCGAGAAGATCTTGAGGACGCC
>DATFVT010000298.1:0-2131 GCA_035260105.1 Acidimicrobiia bacterium | reverse complement strand
TCGATGACGGTCGATCGCGTCACCTCGGCTTCTCCCGACCCGGTTCTCGCCGAGCTCACGGGGCCGGGTGGCGCGTTCGAGATCGTCACCGAGGACGTGCTCGGCGCTCCGCTCCAGGTCTACAAGAACCGGCTGCACACGCTGGGCGAGCTCATCGCGATGGCCGACGGGCGCGCCGGAACCGACTTCCTCGTGCAGGGCGATCGCCGGCTCACCTTCGGTGACCACAACGCGCTCGTGCGCCGAGTCGCGGCGTCGTTCGTCGAGCTCGAGATCGGGCACGGGGATCGCGTCGCGATCCTGTCGGCGAACAACGCCGAATGGGTCGTGCTGTGGTGGGCGGCCGCCGCGATCGGTGCCGTCGCCGTGCCGCTCAACGCGTGGTGGAAGACCGAGGAGCTCGAGTTCGGCCTGCGCGACTCGGGTGCCAAGCTGCTGTTCTGCGACTCGAAGCGCTGGGATGCCGTGCGTGACCGTGTCGACCAGCTTCCCGACCTGCAGCACATCTTTGTCATGGATCTCGACGCGCCCGACGGCGTCGCCCGCCCCGGCGGTGAGCTCCTCGGCGACGATCCGGGAACGCTGCCGTCGGCCGACGTCCACGAGGACGACCTGTTCGCGATCTTGTACACCTCGGGAACCACGGGTCGGCCGAAGGGCGCGACGCTCACACACCGCCAGGCGCTCGCCAACCTGCAGAACATCTTCTGCCTCGGTGTCGCCAACGCGAGCCGGGGTGGCGAAGCCGCTCCCGAGCTGTCGAGCGACGTGCAGTCGGCGGCGCTGCTGGTCGTCCCGCTCTTCCACGTGACCGGTTGCCTCTCGACGATGATGCTCTGCTACGCGTCGGGAGCGAAGCTCGTCCTCATGCCCCCGGGGCGGTTCGACCCGGACGCCACGATGGCAACGATCGAGCGCGAGCAGGTCACGAGCTTCGGTGGTGTGCCCACGATCATGTGGCGCATCGTCGAGTCGCCGAACTTCGAGCAGTACGACCTCTCGACCGTCCAGCGCGTGAGCTACGGCGGAGCGCCGGCAGCCGCGGAGCTGGTACAGCGCATCCACGAGCGGTTCCCGAAGGTCCGCAAGACACTCGCCACCGCCTACGGCCTGACCGAGACCGCATCGGTCGCAACGTCGAACACCGGCGACGACTACCGGGCCCACCCCGACTCGGTCGGCCGTCCCGCGCCCACCGTGGAGATCGAAGTCGTCGACCCGGACGGCGCGCCGGTGCCGACCGGCGCGACGGGCGAGATCTGGTTGCGGGGACCGACGATCATGCGCCGTGGCTACTGGAACCGGGCCGACGCCACCGCCGAGGTGATCACCCCCGACGGCTGGTTCCGCAGCGGTGACATCGGCCGTTTCGACGAGTTCGGCTTCCTCTACCTCGTCGACCGGGCGAAGGACATGATCATCCGGGGCGGCGAGAACGTGTACTGCGTCGAGGTCGAGCAGGAGCTGTTCGAGCATCCCGACGTCATCGACGCCGCCGTCGTCGGGGTCCCGCACAAGGTGCTCGGGGAAGAGGTCAAGGCCGTCGTGCAGGTCAAGCCGGGCTCGACCACGACCGAAGAGGAGATCCGGGCGCATTGCGCGGCGCGCCTCGCCAACTTCAAGGTCCCCGAGTACGTCGAGCTGCGTGACGAGCCCCTGCCCCGCAACCCGGCCGGCAAGGTGCTCAAGAACCTTCTTCGGGGGGACGACACGTCCTTCTCGGCGGACGCGGCGGGCGACTCCGCGCTCTGACGCCGGCGTCGAGGCCTCGGGAGCCGGCGATCGAAACGCTCCTGCTCGACACCCACAGCGTCGTCGGGTTCGTCGCGGTGGTGGCCAACGGGATCGCGGGCATCGTGTGCCTGGTCGTGTGGCGGGTGACGCGCTGGCGGGGCCGGTGGGTGTGGATCCTGACGATCACTGCGGAATCGCTGTTCATGTTCGACGTCATCGTCGGGACGATCCTCGTCGCCGGCTTCAAGCTGAAGGCGCCCAACGTCCACTACTTCTACGGGTTCCTCGTGTTCCTCACCGTCGGCCTCGCGTTCCAGTACCGCGAATCGATGCGGGGGCGAACCGAGCTGCTGTACGGTCTCGTCGGGTTGTTCCTCATGGGTCTCGGGATCCGGGC
>DATFVT010000297.1:0-2108 GCA_035260105.1 Acidimicrobiia bacterium | reverse complement strand
GCGGATGACGGTCAGCGATCACCAGAACAACCCCTTCGGGATCCAGTGGCAGCGCTACTGGGAGGACGCGCCCTACCCGGATCTCGTCAAGACCGTTCCCCACGTCGCCTTCGAGGTCGACGACCTCGCCGCCGAGCTCGACGGCCGAACGGTGATCATCGAGCCGAACAGTCCCAGCCACGGTGTGGTCGTCGCGTTCGTGGAGGTCAACGGGGCGCCCGTCGAGCTCATGCAGATCGATCACGCCGCCCGCCCCGACCTGTAGGCGCGCCGGTCATCGTCAGCCGGGCGGGGGCGGGACGCGCGACCGTCTCACGCCGTCCTCTCCTACCATGCCTGGCCGAGATGCGCCGCCTGGTCGTTCCCCTTGCTCTCGTCGCCCTGATCGGGCTCGACGCCGCGCCCGCGCCGGCCGGGCAGGAGGCGAACCCGTGGATGAAACGGCGCGTGCTGAACATCGCCCACCAGGGGGGCGAGGACGAGTTCCCGTCCAACACGCTGTACGCGTTCCGCAAGGCGACCCGCGCCGGCGCCGACATGCTCGAGCTCGACGTCGGTATCACGAGCGACGACCAGGTCATCGTCATGCACGACACCAGCGTCGACCGCACGACCAACGGGACCGGTCTCGTCTCCGAGAAGACGCTGGCGGAGATCCAGGGTCTCGACGCCGGCTACTGGTTCACGCCGGACGGCTCCGAGCACTACACCCATGACCGCGGGCCGGCCGCATACCCGTTCCGCGGCGTCGCCACCGGCGAGCGCCGCCCGCCCAAGGGCTTCAAGGCGGCCGACTTCCGCGTCCCGACCCTGCGATCCGTGCTGCAGGCCTTTCCGAAGACGCCCGTCAACATCGAGATCAAGGGGCGCACCAAGGACGAGGAGACCGCCGAGTACGTCTACAACTCCGAAGCGCTCGCCCGGGAGCTCGCGGGTGTGAACCGGGACGACCTCATCGTGGTCTCGTTCCAGCAGCCCGCCGTCGATCGCTTCCACGAGCTCCAGCCCGCCATCGGCGTCGCGCCGGGCGTCACCGGCGTCGCCGGCTGGATCCTGAACAGCAGCCCACCCGCCCAGGGAAGCGTCGCCTTCCAGCTCCCGATCACGTTCGAGTTCGGCGACCAGCTCCTCGACGTCACGACAGCGGACAACGTCGCCCGCACCCACCAAGCCGGGTACGCGGTGCACACCTGGTTCGGCAACCAGGACGTCGACGGCCCTCAGAACTGGCGCAAGCTCGTCGACTGGTGTGTCGACGGGATCATGACCTCGCACCCCGTCGAGCTGCAGCGGACGCTCAAGTCGCACCGCGCGCCGAAGCGGTGCGCGCCGGGCTGAGCCCGAGACAGCGCTACTCCGCGTCGGGGACGGGCTGCGGCGGCGGTGGGCCCGCGTAGTGCGCGCTCGGGCGGATGAGGCGGTTGTCGCCCGCCTGTTCGAGCACATGGGTCGTCCAGCCGATGACCCGGCTGGAGGCGAACGTGGGGGTGAACATCTCGCGCGGGACGCCGCACGTGTCCATCACGACGCCCGCGTAGAACTCGACGTTCGTGTACAGCTGACGGCCTGGCTTCATCTCGGCCAGGACCTCGATCGCCTTGCGCTCGATGGCCTCGGCGAGATCGACCTTCGCGCCACCGAGACGCTCGGCGATGCCGCGCAGCATCGTGGACCGGGGATCGTCGGTCTTGTACACGCGGTGCCCGAAGCCCATGAGGCGGTCGCCGCGCTCGACGGCGTCGCGCAGCCACGGCTCGGCCTTGTCCTCCGTGCCGATGGCGTCGAGCATCGCGAGCGCACGGCTGGGCGCGCCTCCGTGCAGCGGGCCCGACAACGCCCCGATCGCGCCGACCACCGCCGATCCGAGGTCGGCGCCGGTCGACGTGATCACACGCGCGGTGAACGTCGACGCGTTGAACCCGTGGTCGATCGTCGAGATCAGATACTGCTCGACCGCCCGGGCGTACTCGGGCTTCGGGATCTCGTCCAGCATCATGTAGAGGTAGTTGGCGGCGTACGGCAGGTCGGGATTCGGGTCGACGGGCTCGAGCCCGTGCTTGAGCCGGTACAGCGCGGTGAGGAGCGTCGGGACGACGGCGCACGTCTGC
>DATFVT010000296.1:0-6119 GCA_035260105.1 Acidimicrobiia bacterium | reverse complement strand
TCCTTGGCCCGCTTCGCCAGCCGGTCGAGCGGCATGTTGCAGGGCGTGACCTCGTTCCAGCTCGACGCCACGCCGATCTGCGGCTTGTCCCAGTCGGCGTCGGTCATGCCGACGGCCCGCAACATCGCCCGCGCCCCGGCTCGCTCCATGCCGTCGGTGACTTCGTGACTGCGTGGCTTCAGCGCGTCAGGCATGAGGCGAAGCGTACCGCCGCCGTTTCCGGCGCTCTCGCGCGTTCTCCGGCGGACATACGATCGACCCTGATGAAGGTGGACGGGTCGCTCACCGACAACCTCGCCGAGATCCCGACCCGTGCACGCGACCTCGAGGCGAGCGGCTACGACGGCGCGTTCACGTTCGAGGGCCCGCACGACCCGTTCCTGCCCGTGCTCCTCGCCGCCGAGCACACCGAGCGGCTGGAGCTCTCGACGGCGATCGCCGTCGCCTTCGCGCGCAACCCGATGACGCTGGCGCAGACGGCCTACGACCTGCAGCTCGCGTCGGAGGGCCGGTTCATCCTCGGGCTCGGCTCGCAGATCCGCCCGCACATCGAGAAGCGGTTCTCGATGCCGTGGTCCAAGCCCGCCGCGCGCATGCGCGAGCTCGCCCTGGCGATCCGCTCCATCTGGGCGTGCTGGCACGAGGGGGCGCCGCTGCGCTTCGACGGCGACTTCTACCGCCACACGCTCATGACCCCGTTCTTCAACCCGGGCCCGAACCCGTACGGGCCGCCGCGCATGTGGCTGGCGGGCGTGGGGCCGGCGATGACCGAGGTCGCCGGCGAAGTCGCCGACGGCTTCCTCGTGCACCCCTTCAGCACCGAGCGCTTCCTGCGCGAGGTCACGCTCCCCGCCCTCGAGCGCGGCTTCGCCGCCGGCGAACGCACCCGCGACGATTTCGAGATCGCGTTCCCGCTGATGATCGTGACGGGCGACTCCGACGAGGAGATCGCCGCCGCCGAGGGGGGCGTGCGGCGCCAGCTCGCGTTCTACGGGTCGACTCCTGCGTACCGGCGCGTCCTCGACGTGCACGGTTGGGGCGACATCCAGCCCGAGCTGAACCGGCTCTCCAAGGAAGGCCAGTGGGAGGAGATGGGCGGGCTGATCGGCGACGAGCTGGTCGACACGTTCACAGTGCGCGGCACGCCCGAGGAGATCGCACCTCAGGTGCTGGCGCGCTACGGCAACGTCGTCGACCGGATCAGCTTCAACGCGCCGTACCGCATCGACCCTGCCCGCTGGACCGAGGTGCTGGCGGGCTTCAAGGTGACGACGTGAGCGTGCGCGTCGGCACCGCCGACGGCCTGTTCACACTGGACGGGTCGACCGAGCGTCAGGTCGAGGGGCATTCGGTGACCGCGCTCGGCCACGGCTGGGCCATCTTCGACGGCGAGACCGTCGTGCACGAGACCGACGACGGCTGGCGGCAGGCGATGACCGTCCGGTCACCCGAGCGGTCGCTCGGGGTCCATGGCGCGCTGCTCGCCCGGCCCGACGACGCGATCGTCGGCTGGGGCTCGTCGCTCACGCGGGTCTTCAGGAAGGGGCGGTTCGAGCCCATCCCGGGGTTCGAGTCCGTCGCCGGGCGCGACGACTGGCACGCGGTGGGGAGCCGCCAGCCGTACGTCCGTTCGCTCACCGCGACGGCAGCGGGTGTGTTGCTCGCCAACGTGCACGTGGGCGGGATCCCGCGGTCGGCCGACGACGGCGCCACGTGGCAGCCCACCATCGACGTCGACGCCGACGTCCACCAGGTGCGCGCGCACCCTCAGCGCCCCGAGCTCGCGCTGGCGGCGGCGGCTGTCGGCCTCTGCCGGAGCGACGACGCCGGCGCGACGTGGACCGTGACGACCGACGGGCTGCACGCCTCGTACTGCCGGGCGGTGGCGACGGCCGGCGACGTGCTGTTCGTGAGCGCGTCGACCGGTCCCTTCTCCGAGCAGGCCGCGTTGTACCGCCGGGCGATCGACGGCGGCGGACCCCTGGAGCGCTGCACCGACGGCCTGCCCGAATGGCAGCCGCACAACATCGACACCGCGTGCCTCGACACAGACGGCAGGCGGGTCGCGTTCGGCAGCGCCGACGGCGTCGTGTACGGCTCGGAGGACGCCGGCCGCACGTGGCGTGCCCTCGCCGACGGGCTCCCGCCCGTCTCGGCCGTCACGATCGAGTGAGCCGAAGAGCCCGACCGGGAGGGACGCGTGACGAAAAAACACGAGGATCCGATCGAGATCGTCCGGCGGTTCTGCGCCGTGTGGTCGAACATGAATGCCGACGAGATCGCCGGCCACTTCACCGACGACGCCGTGTATCACAACATCCCGATGGACCCCATCACCGGGCGGGACGCCATCAAGTCGTTCATCGCCGGGTTCGCCGGCGGCGCCGAGCTGGTCGACTTCCGCGTGCAGCACATCGCTGCGGACGGGCCGGTCGTGCTCACCGAGCGGGTCGACGTCTTCGTCATGCCGACGGGGAGGGTCGAGCTGCCCGTCATGGGCACGTTCGAGGTGAGAGACGGCAAGATCGCTGCCTGGCGCGACTACTTCGACCTCAAGCAGTTCATGGATCAGATGGCGGGCGGGTAGCCCGGGAACGGCACGAGCGCACCCGCGGCCACTTCGGGTTATCGTTCTGCCGGCAACTCGGCCGCGCGGGTGCGCAGCACGAGGACACGATCCGACGGCAGGAGGCTCTCGTGAACCCTGAGGGCTGGTATCGCGACCCCTTCGGACTCCATGAGGCGCGGTGGTTCTCGGACGGCACTCCCACGGCGCTGGTTCGGGACGGCCGCGCCGAATCACGGGACGACCCGCCGAGCTCCCACTACGAGGGCCCGGTCGAGCCGATCGAGGGCGAGGGTGAATCGTCTCCCGACGATCTGCGACGCGCCGATGACGGGCAGTCCGACCGGCCTGTCGACGAGGAGGCTCGCATCTGGGAGGTCGGACTCGGCGAGACGAGCGCGCTGGACTAGCAGTCTTCGGCGCCGCCGCGGGGTATCGGCGTCTTCGGGCGCCCGACGATGTCGGGCTGGCGACGTTGACGCCGGTGTCGCGGCGGGGTCAGCTCCGTCGTCGGGCACGGACGCCGACGCGGCTCGTTCGACGAGGAGTCGGAGGTGCACCCGGTGACGACGACGAGAACAGCGGCGGCCGCGGCCACGAGGAGGCGGCGCATCGCAGTCATTCTTCCTCCGCCGGCACGATGCCGTCCGCAATCGCGCGGACGAGCTGGGCATGGTCACGCTCGGTCTGATCGGCGTACCCGTTGGCGAACGCGCTCATCGCCTCGTCGAACCGCCGGCCCTTGCCGATGTAGGCCCCGATGGCGACGGGGTCACCCGTGCGGGCGTGCGAGCGTCCGAGCACCGCACCGCACGCCGTCGCGAACTCGCCGAGCACCGGCGCGATCAGTCCGGCGTCCGGGATCACCTTCATGTCGCGGAACTGGCGCACGTAGAAGTCCATGCCGTCGAACGAGGTCCATCCGACGAAGATGTCCGTCGCGCTCTGGACGAGGCGCTTGCCGTTGACCACCCGAGCACCGTGGTTGGGGTACTCGCTGGTCCGGAAATGTGTTTCGTAGACGGACGGGACCGCTTGCTTGATCTGCAGGAACAACGGGTCGTCTCCTCCGCCGCCGTCGAGCAGCAACAGGTGGACGCGCATCCCCACGCTCCCCACGCCGACGACCTGGCGTGCGACATCGACGAAGGTGAACCTCGCCAGGCAGTGCCGTCGGTCGTCCTGCAGCGTCTCGGCGTACCGCTCGTACACCTTGCCGACGATCTCGAGTCGGCGCGGCTCGTCGAAGTGCGTCAGCCGGGGCGGGTCCTCGATGATGCGCCGGGAGCCGTCCACGACCTCGGTCAGCTTCTCGAACGCACCCGGGCTCGTACGGCGCCTGCGCTTCCTCTCGATGTGCTTCGACACCCGACCGCGCCTGCCTTCGCCGAAGTACCCGAGCAGCTGGTCGACGTAGATGCTGTCGTACCAGATCTCCATCTGCGGAGCCTCTGCATAGTGACGCATCCGCGAGCGGTACGAGTCCAGGCACGACGCAACAGCTGCGTCGGCACACTCCGGCGACAGCCCGTTCCCCCGGGCGACGACCACCAGGCTCGCGGTCAGCCGCATGACGTCCCACTCGAACGGGCCCGGAAGGGTCTCGTCGAAGTCGCGCAGGTCGAAGGAGAGGTTGCGTTCGGGCGTCGCCCAGAGCCCGAAGTTCAGGACGTGCGCGTCACCGCAGAGCTGTACCTCGAGGCCGGAGCTCGGTGATGTCGCGAGGTCGGCCGCCATGACCGCAGCTGCGCCCCGGTAATACGTCCACGGGGACACCGCCATGCGGCCGTGCCGCAACGGGATCAGTTCCGGCACGCGAGACGCGTTCTGTGCCAGTACAGCGCCCAGCGCGTCGCGATCGGCGCGCCAGCCACCGAGCTCACGGACCGGGAGACGCGTGCGCGCTGCCCTGCCCCGCTCCTGCCGCTCTGCCCGCGACGGGTGCGGCCCGAGAACCACGCGTCAAGTATCGCCGTCGAGGACTGCTAGTGCGTGCCGGCAGCGGTCGGCGCATACACCGAGACGTGCTTGACGCTCGCGTCGGTGAACGGCTGGCGCGCCCAACCGCCCCACCGGTGCTCGGGCTGCAGCCCGGCCTGCTCGGCCATGAGGTCGAGCTCGCTCGGGTAGGAGTAGCGGATGGGCACCGGCCACGTGCGGACGCTGTCGTTCGCGATCCGGATCAGCATCGAGTCGACGCGTTGGGCGGCTGGGCGGTGACGGCTCAGCATCAGGAGGGCCGACTCGCTGTCGATGTGCCGCACTTCGACACGCTGGCCGCGTTCGAACCGGCTGAGGTCGGGCACGAATGCCTCGATGACGAACCGGCCCCCTGGCGCGAGATGCTCGGCGACGCGCCGGAAGCAGCGTTGCTGCGAAGCCTGATCGAGCAGCGCGAAGAAGGTGTTGTAGACGACGAACACCAGGGCGAAGCGGCCGTCCACGTCGACGTCGGCGAAGTCGCCGATCGTCACCGGGAGGCGCTCCCCACCCGGCTTCGCGCGCAACCGCGCGACCATCGCCTCGCTGGCGTCGATGCCGCTCACGGGCACGCCCCGACGAACGAGGGGCAGGGCGATCCTTCCCGTCCCGATCGCGAGCTCGAGCGCCGGGCCCGAGCCCGCGACCTCGGCCAGGAGCTCCGCCGCCTCGTCGGCGTCCGGGGGATGCGTCGGGAGATCGTCGTAGACGTCCGCGATCGCGTCGCCGTAGGTGGCGGCGTCGTAACCTTCGGGACTGCCCACGAGTCGATTGCACCAGACGCGCCGGCGGGCGGTGGACGATTTGCCGGCACTGCATCACTCACGCCGCCCGTCCTACGCTGGCTCCTTCCCCACCCCAAAGGGGGCGTTTCTGCATGAGTCGCACCGTCGAGACCGCCGGAATCGGCCTCGCCCAGGCCACCGTGGACCCGCGCTCGTTCGCGCTCCACGGAGACGGGCGGAACCCGCGCCTGCGGTGGTTCACCGAGGGCCTGCAGCGGCTGATGGTCGAGCGGGGCTACCACCAGCATGCGGAGGCGGGCCCCGAGGTCCAGGTGGTGCTCAACCGCATCGACCCCGAGCGGCCTCGGCCCTACCGGCGCAAGTCGGCGCCGACGTTCGTCGTCGCGCTCGCCGACGTGGGCACGCCGCCCGAGGACGTCCTGCGGGCGGGCTACCCGCTGCTGGTGCGGGCGCTCGCCAACCTGGCCGTGATGGTCAGCGACGACGGCAGCCCGGTGGCGCACTTCGTCACCCTCGAGCAGGGCCGGTACGCCGTCCGGCACACCGGTGACGACGACGAGTTCTTCGCCGGCGTCTTCGAGCGCATGGAGCCGTTGGCTTCGTCACGGCTCGTCATCGCGAACGAGTTCCGCACCGACCTGCCCGAGGAGCTGTGGGACGGCGACGAGCACACGCGCCAGATCCGCCGGGCGGGCGAGCACCTCGACGCGCTCGACCTGCTGCCCGCGGCCTTCCCGATCGAGGACATCCTCTCGGAACGCGACCTCCGGCACGTCAAGCTGCTGTACGGCATCGGCGGGCTGAGCTACGGCAACGCCAGCTCCCGC
>DATFVT010000295.1:0-9622 GCA_035260105.1 Acidimicrobiia bacterium | reverse complement strand
GCCCGGCTGGTCTATCTCCACCTGCGCGTCCACACGTACTCGATGGGATGGACCGACCGAGCCGTGCGCCGCTACGTGCGCGACGCAGGTCCGCTCGTCGGTTCACTCAACCACCTCGTCCGTCAGGACTGCACGACGCGCAACAAGGCGAAGGCCCGCGCGCTGAACCGGCGCATCGACGAGCTCGAAGCGCGCATCGCCCAGCTCCGCGAGCAGGAGGAGCTCGACCGGATACGGCCGCCGCTCGACGGCCGGCAGGTGATGGCCTACCTCGGCGTCGAGCCGGGCCCGATCGTCGGCGAGGCGCTCGACGAGCTCCTCGAGATGCGCCTCGACGAGGGCCCGATCGGCGAGGACGAGGCGTACCGCCGGCTCGGGGAGTGGGCGCGCGAGCGCGGCATCGAGCCCGCACGCTGACGGGACTCGGCTCAGAGGCCTTCTTTGCGCCCGCGCCAGATGATCGTGCGGGGGACGAGCGCGTCGGCGCCGGACGGTCGGGGCTCGGCGAGGATCTCGACGCGGAAGCCGCCCCGACTGAGTGCGTGGAACACCTCACCGACGGTGCGCACGTGCACCCGGATGGGTTGGCCGTCCCGCTCGACCGTCACCGGGTCCTCGGTGAAGTACGACATCCGGACGACCCGGCTGATCGGCGTCGACGGCGTCTCGGGCGGCTCGCGGCCCACGCAGAGGCCGATCGGGTGGTCGTAGGAGAACACGAACGCCCCGCGGTTCTTGAGCACGCGGTGCACCTGCCGGAACACGCGGTGGAGATCACCGACCTCGCCCAGTGAGTAGGCGCTGAACACGACGTCGATCGATTCCGCGCGAAGGAACGCGAGGTCGGCGACGTCGCCCTGGTGCCACTCCACCCGGACGGCGGCCTGCTCCGCGAGCGTGCGCGCCCGGTCGAGCATCCGCACCGACGCGTCGACGGCGATCGTCGTCGCGCCGTTGCGGGCGAACGCCACCGCCGCTTGACCGTCGCCACAACCGAGGTCGAGGACGCGCTTGCCCGTCACGTTACCGATCAGGCGGAGGTCGTCCTCGCCCGGGCCGTCGGGCCCGTACTGCACGACCTCGGACGGCACGCTCGCCGCCCGCTGGGCCGCGATCCGGTCCCAGCTCTCGGTGTTGGTCACGGGCCCAATTGTGGCGAGAACGCGGCCGCCCCGCCCGGACGTCAGTCGCCCCGGGCGAACTCCTCCACCATCTCCCGGGCCTCGCCGTCCCGGTACTGCACAGGGGGCGACTTCATGAAGTAGGCCGACGGCCCCAGCAGGGGTCCGCCCACGCCGCGGTCGAGGGCGAGCTTGGCGCAGCGCAGCGCGTCGATGATCACGCCCGCCGAGTTGGGTGAGTCCCACACCTCGAGCTTCAGCTCGAGGTTCAGGGGGACGTCCCCGAAGTTCCGGCCCTCGAGCCGGATGTACGCCCACTTCCGGTCCTCGAGCCAGGGCACGTGGTCGGACGGCCCGATGTGGACGGCGTCGGCCTCGAGCCCGTGGTCGATCTGACTCGTGACCGACTGGGTCTTGGAGATCTTCTTCGACTCCAGCCGTTCACGCTCCAGCATGTTCTTGAAGTCCATGTTGCCGCCGAAGTTGAGCTGGTAGGTGCGATCGAGCGCCACGCCGCGGTCCTCGAACAGCCGCGACAGGATCCGGTGCACGATCGTCGAGCCGACCTGGCTCTTGATGTCGTCGCCCACGATCGGGACGCGGGCCTCGGCGAACTTCAGCGCCCACTCGGGGTTGCTCGCGATGAACACCGGAATCGCGTTCACGAAGGCGACGCCGGCGTCGAGGCACGCTTGGGCGTAGTGCTTCTGCGCCTGCTCCGAGCCGACGGGCAGGTAGCTGACCAGCACGTCGGCGCGGACGGCGCGCAACGCGTCGGCCACGTCGACGGGCTCGGCGGGAGACTCCTCGACCGTTCCCCGGTAGTACTTCCCGAGGCCGTCGAGCGTGGGCGCGCGCTGCACCAGGACCCCGAGCTCCGGGACGTCGGCGAAGCGGATCGTGTTGTTGGCGCCGGCGAAGATCGCCTTCCCGACGTCGAGGCCGACCTTGGCCGCGTCGACGTCGAAGGCGGCGACGAACTCGACGTCGCGGACGTGATAGCCGCCCAGGACGACGTGCATGAGGCCGGGGATGGTCTCGTCGGGCTCGGAGTCGCGGTAGTACTCCACGCCTTGCACCAGGCTGCTGGCGCAGTTGCCGACGCCGGCGATCGCGACACGAATAGAACGACTCATGATGCTGCCGCTCCTTCCTGTGTGGGTTCGGGGTGAGCCGCCCGCTCGGCGGCGATGAGCTCGTCCAGCCACGCGAGGTCGCGTGCGGTCGACTCCGTGCGGTGCTCCGCGAGGGAGCGGATGTAGCGGTCGCCGCGGCGCGGGCTGGTCCCCCGGGCCTGGGCGAGGCGCTCCTGCAGCTCTGCCCGGCGACGCTCGAGGAGCGCGAGGCGAGCCTCGCTCTCCAGGTGCCGGCAGAACGCGAACTTGAGGGCGAACGCCTTCTCCTCGTCGGCGCCGGGCGCATCGTCGCCGGTGAGCAGCTCGGCGAAGAGCTCGTCGCCGCGCGGGGTGAGGCGGTACTGCTTCCGGGTGCGGCGCGTGGGCTTGGGCAGACGGCGGAGCCGCGCCGCCGCCGTCTCGCCGTCGATCGAGCCGGTCGCCGGCATGGGCGCGGCCGCCGGTGCCGCCGCTCTCGGCGCCACGATCTCGATCGCGCCGGCCCGCTCGAGCCTCCGGAGCGCGGGATAGAGGGACCCGTACGAGACGCCCCAGAGGAAGCCCAGGGTCTCGCCGAGGCGCTTCTTCAGCTCGTAGCCGTGCAGGGGCTGCTCCTTGAGCAAGCCGAGGATGGCGAGTTCGAGCACGTCGACTCCGTCCGGCCGGTGCGGGAGGCGAACATATATCGCCTCGATATATCGAGAGACCAGTATGGGGGACCGATCGGTCATCGTCAAGCCGCCCGTCGTCAATCGCCCGCTCACCTGTTGTTCACCGACGGGGACGGGAGGTCGGGCTCGGGCGAGCGGGGCGCCGCTCGGCCTTCGACCGTGATCGATCCGCCGCGGGACGCGTTGGCTCGCGCCGAACGCGGCGCGCTCCTATGCTGCGACGCGGGGACGGCGGCTCTGCCGACCGTCGCCCGCGAAGCGGCGGCTTCGCCGACCGCTGAGCAGAGCCCGAGCTTGCGAGGGCGCCAGAAAGCGAAAATGAGCCGGAGCTTGCGACGGCGACAGGAGAGCAATGCCGTCACACGTGGACTACGCCCTCGCCCGTCGGGCGGTGCTCCGCGATCTGCGGCGCGGCACCGTGGCACGAGGCGACGTGTGCGACGCGCATCCGGAGCTGCTGCGGGCGGCGCGCAACGTCGGCGAGACGGCTTCCCACCACTGCCCGATCTGTGGCAACGGTCGCGTGCGCTACGTCTCCTACGTGTACGGCGACACGCTCAAGCAGGCGAACGGCCGGTGCATCACCTACCCGGGCGAGCTCGACAAGCTGGACGCCTCGTTCGACGAGTTCGCCTGCTACGTGGTCGAGGTCTGCCTCGACTGCCGCTGGAACCATCTCGATCGGCGCTACCTGCTCGGGCGCCGCCACGCCGGCTGAGTCGCGGGCCATGCCGAAGTTCCTCTCGCTGTTCTCGTACTCGGAGGGCTCCCTCGCGGCGATGATCGACCACCCGACCGACCGTGAGCCCGAGGTCCGCGCCGTCCTCGAGGCCGTCGGCGCCCGCCTCGACGTCTTCTATTGGATGTTCGGAGCCCACGACGGCGTCGCGGTCGTCGACGCGCCCGACTCGCTGACGATGGCCGGCGTGAGCGCAGCGATCAGCAGCACGGGGACCGTCCGCGCCGAGACCCACGAGCTCTTCTCGACCGAGGACATCCGGACGATCCTCGAGACGGCCCGCCGCGCCCGGCAGAGCTTCGTCGAGCCGGGCCGGGAGCCGCCCGGCTAGGACTCGTCGCCTTCCTCGTCCTCGTCGACGTCCTCGTGCGGATACTGCGAGCGGCAGGACACGCACCACAACTCCGGCTCCTCCACCACCTGGTGTGACGCCGGGGTGTCCCACGTCTCCGGGGTCACGTAGACCCGACGCACCAGGACCAGCTCCTCGTCGGGGAAGGCGCAGTTCTCGCAGACACGGTCCACCGGTGATGAGGCTACGCTCGGCGTGCCGCCGGGAGCCGTGGGTGCCCCGGACGGTGGAGGTACGGAGATGACGACCGCGTCGTCGACCGCCGGACGCGCGCCGCTGAGCGCGCCCGACATCAGGGCCCGGAAGGGCGACGGGACCCCGTTGGTGATGGTCACCGCCTACGACTTCCCGTCGGCGGCGGTCGCCGACGGCGCCGGCGTCGACATGATCCTCGTCGGCGACACGCTGGCGATGGTCGTCCTCGGCCACGAGGACACGCTCCACGTCACGATCGACGACATGGCCCACCACGTGGCCGCCGCCGCGCGGGCGCGGCCTCTTGCTCTGCTCGTCGGCGACCTGCCGTGGCTCAGCTACCACGTTTCGGACGAGGAGACGGTCCGCAACGCGGCGCAGCTCGTCCGCGCCGGCGCGGGAGCCGTCAAGCTCGAAGGCGGGCGCAAGCGCCTGGGCGCCATCGAGGCGATCCTCGACGCCGAGATCCCCGTCATGGGGCACGTGGGCCTCACCCCGCAGTCGATCCACGCCGTCGGCGGGTTCAAGGTGCAGGGCAAGCAGCTCGACGCCGCACGCGCCATCGTCGACGACGCGGTCGCGCTGGCCGAGGCCGGATGCTTCGCGATCGTCCTCGAGTGCGTGCCCGACGCGGTCGCGCGTCTCGTGACCGACTCCGTGCCGGTGCCGACGATCGGCATCGGTGCCGGCCGCCACTGCGACGGCCAGGTCCTCGTGTACCACGACCTCCTCGGCCTCGAAGACCGCATGAAGCCGAAGTTCGTGCGCCGGTACGCGTCGCTCAAGGCCGACGCGACGGCGGCGGTCGCCCGGTACGCGGACGACGTGCGGTCGGGCCGGTTCCCGTCGAGCGACGAGACGTACCACGTCGCCGACGACGTCGCCGAGGCCATCGGGCTGTACGGCACGACCCCCGCGTGACCCTCGCGTGACCCCCGCGTGACGTCCGCTCGTCGAGCGGTGGCGGCGGCCGTGCTGGTCGCACTGGCCGTCGCGCTGGTCGGCGGCGGACTGATCTTCCTGCTTCGTCGCGACGACGACACTGCGACACCGAGCGGGCAGCTCGGTTCCGTGCTCGGCAACTCGCGCCCCGCGACGGCGCCGTTCGACGGCCTCACCGAGGTCCGACTGGGCATCGACGGGGACTGCCGGCGTGTCGTCGTCGCCGACAGCGTCGACGAGCGCGCCACCGGCCTCATGCGCCGCCGGGACCTCGGTCCCTACGGCGGGATGCTGTTCGTGTTCGACGGGCCGACGACCTCGTTCTTCACGATGTCGGACGTCCCGGTGCCTCTGGACATCGGTTGGTACGACGCCGCCGGCCGGCCCGTGGATCGCACGCTCATGCAGCCGTGCCCCCAGCGCTCGCCGGCCGAGTGCCCCGCGTACCAGTCGAAGGGCGCGTACCGGTACGCGCTCGAGACGCTCGGGGGCGACTTGCCGAGCGGGGCCCTCAGTTCGTGTCCCTGACCCGAGCGTCGCGCCCTCCGACCGTGTACGCGATCGCGAAGTAGAGCGCCAGTGCCGCGTAGACGACCAGGCACGCCACCGGGCTGACGAACGCGAGCGGGATCGAGAGGGCGTAGAGCACGGGCCCGATGGCGGCGGCACGTCGGGCGCGCCGCGCGCCCTCGGCGCCCACCTCGGGCGCCAGGAGGGACGGCGCGCGAACGAGGTACGTCCAGATCGCGATGAAGGACAGCCCGATCAGCGTCATGTTCAGGCTGTACACCGCAGCGGCGATGTGGGCGTTGTCGCCCCGGCGGATGTAGTCGCCGAGCAGTGCGGTGGGGAACGGGAGGAACGCCACGGTGAGGAGCAGGACGAGGTTGAGGAAGAGCAGGGGCCGGTCGACCGTGAGGATGCGTCCGAAGATGTCGTGGTGGTTCACCCAGATGATCCCGATGATGACGAAGCTGACCACGTACGCGGCGTAGGACGGCCACTGGTTGGCGAGGTCGCGGGCGAGCTCGCCCGGGGCCGAGTCGGGCGTCCGCACCTCGATGATGAGCAGTGTGATGGCGATGGCGAACACGCCGTCGCTGAACGCCTCGGTCCGGCTCTTCGGCACCGCGCCGATCGTAGGTGTGCCGGAGCGGGCTCGTCCCTCGTAGTCGTCGTACCCCGTCGCTAGGGTCTGCATCGATAGGTCACGTCGAAGGTTGCTAGCCTGAACCGTTCCAACAGCCTGCTCCTTGCCGTCCGGTCCGCCGGGCGCAGCCGGGAGCCCGTCAGGCCCGGAGCCCGGGTCGCGGTCCACAGGAGGTACGAGCCGTTGCGGCCGTACGAGGTCATGATCATCTTCGACGCGGACCTGGAAGAGGAGACGATCCGGGCCGCGGTCGACCGGTTCTTCCAGCTCATCCAGTCGCAGGGCGCCGAGCCCGGCTACGTCGACTACTGGGGGAAGCGGCGCTTCGCCTACGAGATCAACCATCGCACGGAGGGCTACTACGTGGTGCTCCAGGCGAGGGCCGAGCCGCAGGCGATGCAGGAGTTGCACCGGGTGCTCTCCCTGGCTGACGAGGTACTCCGCCACAAGGTGCTCCAGATCCCGGAGCGGGTCTACGGGCCCCCGAAGACGGCGAGCGCCGGCGCGGCGGACGCATAGGGAGGAAACACCAATGGCGAACGGCAACACGGTCACGGTCGTGGGCAATCTCACCCGCGATCCCGAGCTTCGCTACACGCCGAGCGGCGCGTCGAACACGCGCTTCGGCGTCGCGGTGAACCGACGCTGGATGGACCGGAACACCAACGAGTGGCAGGAGGCGACGAGCTTCTTCGACGTCGTGTGCTGGCGCGAGATGGCCGAGAACGTGAGCGAGTCGCTGGCGAAGGGCTCGCGGGTCGTCGTGACCGGTCGTCTCGAACAGCGCAGCTACGAGGACCGCGACGGCAATCGGCGCAACGTCGTCGAGATCATCGCCGACGAGGTCGGGCCAAGCCTGCGCTTCGCCACCGCCCAGGTCACCAAGAACGACCGCCGGGGCGGCGGCGACTTCGGAGGGGGCGGCGACAGCGGCGGCGGTGGGAGCCGCGGCGGCGGGCGCGGGGGCGAGAGCCCCCAGCCCGCGGCGGCCGGAGGCGACTTCGACGAGGAACCGTTCTGAGCTCGTGACGACCGACGAGGTGAGCTGACCCGCGATGGCGAGAGACAAGAAGAGGAAGTCCCAAGCCGCAGACCGGCGCCGCCCGATCAAGAAGAAGACGTCGATCCTCTCCTCGGAGAGCATCGACTGGGTGGACTACAAGGACGTGAACCTCCTCCGGCGGTTCATGTCCGAGCGGGCCAAGATCCGGGCCCGGCGCGTCACCGGGAACAACGCCCAGCAGCAGCGCGCGGTGGCGCGGGCGATCCGTATCGCGCGGGAGATGGCCCTGCTGCCGTACAGCGTCCGGCAGGTGACGCAACGCAGCCGCGGTGGCAGGCGAGATCGCGATCGCGATCGTGACCGCGACCGCGCGCCGGAACCCGCGCCCGAGCGGGAGGCCCCGGCCGCGGACGCGGGTGGTGAGGATGCCGGCGCCCCGACCGAAACCGGGAACGGCGCCGACGGCGCGGCCGAGGTCGCCGCCGAGGCCGGCGCGACGACGGGCGTCGCCGGCGAGGAGCAGACGTGAAGGTCGTGTTGCGCGACGACGTCGAGAACGTCGGTCGCAAGGGCGACCTCATCGAGGTGACCGACGGGTTCGCCCGCAACTACCTGGTGCCGCGCGGGCTCGCGATGAAAGCCACCAAGGGAGTCGTGCGGCAGTCCGAGGCCATGCGCCGCAACCGAGCTGCCCGGGATGCCCGCGACCGCGAGGCCGCCCAGACCCTGGCGGACCAGCTCACCGGGAAGCGCATCGAGATCCGGGCGCGAGCCGGTGAAGGCGGTCGCTTGTTCGGATCGGTGACCGCGGCCGATGTCGTGGACGCGGTGCGCATCCAGACCGGCGTCGAGCTCGACCGCCGCAAGACCCAGCTCGCCGAGCCGCTGAAGGAGCTCGGCCCGGCCGAGGTGCCGGTGAAGCTGCACCCCGACGTCGAAGTCACGCTCGCCGTCGACGTCGCCGCCGAGTAGCGCAAGCTCGGCTTTCCCCAAGCGCACGCTGGTGCGCGCGCGCCCCGCGACGCTGCGACCAGCGGTTCGTCGCGCGCCCCGGTAGCTGTCACACCCGGCACGGAGAATCAGGGGCGAATCGTCCCCAGGGTTGTGGAGGCCGGACCCCTGAATCCACAAGGAAATCGCTCTATCGATCCACAGGCCGACCCGACGAGGATGCGGAGCCGGGCACCTCGTCGGGGGACGCCGCAGGGGGAGCGGCGGCGCGAGGAGGCCCGAGCGGGGAACCGGCAGGCCGAGTGGCAGGAAGGGAGCAGCGTGGTCCAGGCGATCGATGACGCGCGGCGGCAGAGGACCGGGCGGGTCCCGCCCCACAACCTCGAAGCGGAGGAGTCGCTCCTCGGAGCGATGCTCCTGTCGCGCGACGCGATCACCTCCGCCGTCGAAGCGCACGTCGAGGCGACCGACTACTACAAGCCGGCGCACGTCCACGTTCACGAAGCGGTGATGGCCCTGTACGGGCAGGGCGAGCCGGTCGACCCGGTCACCGTGGCCGAGGAGCTGCGCCGCGCCGAGTTGCTCGACGCCGTGGGCGGGCGTGCCGCGCTGTTGCGCATCCAGGCGGCAACGCCCGCGTCGGCGAACGCCGGTCACTACGCCCGCATCGTCAACGAGCTCGCGTTGCTGCGAAGACTCATCGGGGTCGCGGGTGACATCGCCGAGATGGGGTACGAGACGCCCGACGACGTCACCGAGACGCTCGACCGCGCCGAGTCCATGGTCTTCGAGGTGGCCGAACGGCGCGTCAGCGAGTCGCTCGCCGGCATCTCCGATTCGCTGCAGACGACGCTCGACCAACTCGAGTCGATGTACGGCCAGGAGTCCGACGTCGTCGGCGTCCCGAGCGGGTACCACGAGCTGGACTCGTTGCTGCTCGGGCTGCAGCGCTCGAACCTGGTGATCGTCGCCGCCCGCCCGTCGATGGGGAAGTGCGTCGCCTGGGACACGCCCATCGTCGAGGCGGGGACGGGCGCGGTGCGGACCGCACAGGAGGTGTACGAGCGAGGGCGCGCCGGCCGCCCCGTAGAGGTGCTCGCTCTCGACGACGACCTTCGCATCAGGAGCGTGGCGCCGTCGGCGTTCGTCGACGACGGCGTGAAGCCGGTGTACCGAGTCACGACCCGGACCGGTCGCGTCGTGCGCACGACGATCACGCACCCGTTCCTCACCGCCGACGGATGGAAGCCCCTCGCCGACGTCTGCGTCGGCGACCGGGTCGCCGTGCCGCGGTCCATCGACGTCTTCGGGGACGACCAGCAGCCCGAGGCCGAGGTGGTCATGCTCGCGTTCCTCGTCGGCAGCGGCTGCCTCGCCGACGGC
>DATFVT010000294.1:0-7884 GCA_035260105.1 Acidimicrobiia bacterium | reverse complement strand
TAGGCGCGTCGCCATCTCGGCGTCCTCCACGCCGGCGAACTGGGGCTCGATCTCGTACGGGTCGTGATACCGCTGGTAGTCGGCATTGAGCTCGGCGCGCGCCGAGTTCAACGCGTCGCGGGCGATGATCTGCATCTTCTCCTCGATGCCGAGCGCGGTCGCGTACTCCTCGACCCGGTCCGCCATCGCCGGGCTCCCCGGATGGCGGCTGAACTCGAGCACGATCATGAGCTCGACGAGCCGGTGGCGGGCCCTGGGGTCGCTGACGGCCGCGGCCACCCCGGCCGGCTCGAGCGGCTCGAGCGAACCGACGTCGGTGTCGACGCCGAAGTACCCGTGGAGGAGCGCCTGGATGATGCCGAACTGCTCCTCGGTGGGGCCTCCGTCGACCGCTGCCGCGCCCAGCAGGCCGCGCGCGACGGGCTCGGCGAGCTCCTTGTGGATCGGCCGCATCTGTTCCCCCTGCCTCGGCCTGCCTCGGCGTGCCGCGGACACAATCGTGGAGGAACCCGGCGGCCGCGCGCAAGCGCGCGGCCATGTCGCGACCCCTTACGCTCACTCCTCGTGCAGGCTCTGCTCACCGAGACGGCCGGCCGGCTCCTCGACCAGCGCGCCGACCGGGTCGATCCGCCCGTCGAGCAGGTCCGCATGGGGCGCGACGGCCGGCTCACGCTCGACGGGCGCGAGACCGTCGCCGACGCCGTCCGCCCCGAAGTGGCCTGCGCGACCGGTGACCTCTTCTTTCGTGGTGGCGCGGCGCCGTGGTTCGAGCTCCTCCTCGGGGCGGAGTCGCTGCGGTGGTTCCAATCGCCGGCGGCCGGTTATATCGCCCTGTACGACCGGCTCTTCGAGCGGGGCGTGCGGGTCACCGGCGCGCACGTGAACGCGATCCCGATCGCCGAGTACGTGATCCAGGCGGTGCTGGCCCACTTCCAGCGCGTCGGCGAATGGGCCGCGGCGCGCGTGGCGCACGAGTGGCGTCCGCACGAGTTTCGCGAGGTGTTCGGCACGACGTGGCTCGTCGTCGGCGTCGGCGCGATCGGCTCGGCTGTCGCGGAGCGGGCGCGGGCACTCGGGGCGCGCGTGCTCGGCCACCGCCGGCGCCCGACGGGTGAGGAGCCGGTGCACCGGATGATCGGGCGCGACGCTCTCCTCGAGGAGCTGCCGCGGTGCGACGTGGTCGTGCTGGCGGCGCCGGCGACGCCCGAGACCACCGGCTTCGTCGACGCCGCCTTCCTCGCGGCGATGGCGCCCGGCTCGGTGCTCGTGAACGTCGCCCGCGGGGCCCTCGTCGACGAGCCAGCGCTCCTCGCAGCCCTCGATCGCGGTCGGCCCGAGGCCGCGATCCTCGACGTGTTCGCCACCGAGCCGCTGCCCACCGACAGCCCGTTCTGGGACCATCCCCGCGTCGTGCTCACGCCCCACTCGTCCGCCGGCGGGCTCGCGCGCCACGGGCGCGTCGTCGACCTGTTCGTCGACAACCTGGCCCGCTATCAGGCCGGGGAGGAGCTCCTGCACGAGATCGGTTCGACCGGCGGCGCGCCCGCCGGCACGTGGCTCGATGAACGCGCCCGCTCCTGACCCGCCGCCGTTCGTCGTCCTCGACGAAGCGGTCGACGCCGCGCGCGCGTCGCTCCCACCGGACGTGCTCGCGTATCTCGAAGGCGGCGCCGATGACGAGTACACGCTGGCCGAGAACCGGCGCGCCTTCGCCCGCTGGCAGCTCCGGCCGCGCATGCTCACGGGCGCGCCC
This sequence comes from Acidimicrobiia bacterium, assembly GCA_035260105.1. GTDB lineage: Bacteria > Actinomycetota > Acidimicrobiia > IMCC26256 > JACDBD01 > JALZAA01. The sequence continues at coordinate 6,131 of DATFVT010000294.1, read as the reverse complement.
GCCGCCGATCCGTCGACGAAGTTCCTCGGGCTCCCGGTCGCCATGCCGATCCTCGTGGCGCCGTTCGCGGGCGACACGCTGTTCCACCGCGACGGCTACCGCGGCGTGCTCGAGGCGGCCGCCGCGGTGGGAACCCTCGCGGTCGTGCCCGAGGTGACGGGCGAGACGCTCGAGGCGCTGGCCGGCGCGGTACCGGACGCGGCGCGCGTCTTCCAGCTGAGCCTCCGTCATCCGCGTGCGGTGCTCGTCGATCTCCTTCGGCGCGCCGCCGACGCCGGCTACGCGGCGTTCTGCGTGACGGTCGACGTGCCCGTCGTCGGCGTGCGTCGCCGTGAGCTGCGCCACCCCGGGGCCCGGATGGAGATCGCGAACTTCCGGTCGCGCGTCACCGGCTTCATGGACGACACCGGCGAGCGCGAGCGTCCCTGGACGTGGGCCCGCCTCGCCGAGGTGATGGCAACCACGGACCTGCCGTTCGCGGTCAAGGGCGTGCTCACGCCCGATGACGCCCGCGCCGCCGTGGACGCCGGCGCGAGCGCCGTGTACGTGTCGAACCACGGCGGCCGTCAGCTCGACGGCGCGCCCGCGACCCTGGACCAGGTCGCCGCGGTCGTCGACGAGGTGGCCGGCGACGCCGAGGTCGCCGTCGACGGCGGGGTACGCAGCGGCGGGGACGTCGTGAAGGCGCTGGCGCTGGGCGCCTGCACCGTGCTCGTCGGCCGTCCCGCCTGCTACGGGCTGGCGGCCGCGGGAACCGAAGGCGTCCGGCGGGTGCTCGAGATCCTGCGCCACGAGGTCGTCACCGCCATGACCCTGCTCGGCCGCGCGCGCGTCGACGATCTCGATCGCTGGGTGCTGCAGGCGGCGCCTCGGTAGCCTCCACGCCGATGGCGGACCGCGTCGCCTTCAATCACGTGGGGCAGTGCGTGACGGATCTCGGTCGCTCGCGCCGCTTCTACGAGGAGCTGCTCGGCTTCGAGTTCGAGCGCGAGCTGCAGCCCCCCGACGACGCATCGGCCAAGCTGCTGCGGCTCCCGACGCCGCTCGGCATGACCGCCGTCTACCTCCGCCGCGACGGCCTGGTCCTGGAGCTCCTGCATTTCGAGGCGGGCACCGTGCCGGCCCGGGAGCGGCTGATGAACGAGCCCGGGCTCACGCACGTGTCCGTCTCCGTCGACGACGTCGGGTCCGTCTGCGCACGCGTCCCCGAGTACGGCGGCGAGGTGCTCGCCGACACCGACATCGGCGCCGGGATCTTCGTCCGTGACCCCGACGGCCAGCTGCTGGAGCTGTTGCCGATGAGCTACCGCGAGCGCCTCGACGCCGACTCGTGACGCGCGCCGGTGCCTAGACCTGCGCCCAGGCGTCCCAGAAGAACGGGAACACGAAGAACGCCAAGCCGAGACTGTCGAGCCGTACCCGCTGTGCCCCCGGCTTGAATCCGAAGAAGCCGACCAGGAACAGGATTCCCGCGATCAGGAAGAAGATCGTTCGCCAACCTGGGGTCAACGTCGAGACTGCGAGCAGCACGGCACCCTCCTGTGTTCGGACCGCGCCACGACTTGTGACGGGACGAAGGGAGTGTCGGCGAAAAAAGGTGCAGGCTCAAGCACCCGCCGTCGGGCGCGTCAGCCGTGCCGGTCGATCTGCGCGAGCACGGCAGCGGCGTAGCCCTGCATCCCGAACAGGTTGGGATGGACCGGTGCCGCCGGCGACGCCGGGATGGCGGGCTCCACCCACCGGAACGCGGGGAGCTGGCATGCGTCGTGCCCGACGCTCGCCGCGTACGCGTCGACGAATTCGGCGCCCTTCGCCGCCGCCACGTGGGCGAGCATGGCGTTGAGCTTCTTCTCGACGTTCCGGAGGTAGGGGACGTCCTCCGGGGTCATCGGCATCTGCGGCCAGCAGCCGGGCCCCGACTCGGGGAGGATGGCGAGGTAGGCGACGACGAAGATCCTCGCCGCCGGGGCCCGTTCGCGAATGCCGTCGAGCACGGCCGCGACCTTCGGTGCCGTCGCCTCGATCCGTTCGGCGAGCTCGTCGCGGCCGTCGACGACGTAGCGGTCCTGGCACGGATGGCCGGTCGGCGTCGGTGATGCGCAGCTCTCGGCGATCTCGGTGAAGCCGATGTCGTTGCCGCCGATGCCGAGCGTCACGAGGTCCGTGCCGGCGTCGAGGCTGTCGAGCTGCGGCGGGTTCGGCCCCGGCGTCACGCCCTGGGGCGCCGTCATGTCGTCGGTCTCGGCGCCGCTGCAGCTCGGATCCCGGAACTCGGCCACGCCGAGGGCCGCCGCGACCAGGTGGGGGTAGTTGTGGTCCGACCGCAGGCACCCCAGCGGGTCCGTCTCCTGGAGCGGGATAATCGGCCCGGCGGTGTAGGAGTCGCCCAGCGCCACGTAGCTCCGGGGCGACTCTTGTGCGCCGGCCGCCGGCGCCACCGCCGGCAGGACGAGGACGGCCAGGCCCACGATCAGCGCCACGCAGCCCCCGGCGATCGTTCGCCGCGCGCTCAACGTTCCCCCGATAGCAGCGACAATGTGCGCATGCGCGTCGACCCGTCTCCCGGATCAGGGCTCTCGGAACCGTCCAAATGGTACGGAGCTACTCTAATCGGCAGAATTGCCCGCAGCGATCGAGGCGAGAACCGCACGGGGGTTCGAGGCGTACTTCTCGCGGAGACCTAGGGAATCTTTCACGGTGCCATCACGGAGCGAAGGTCAACGTATGCAGGTGCTCGAGGGCGCTGATGCCGAGTACCCATTACGCTTTCAGGCGCGTGGGGCAGGGAGCGAGCTCGTCATGAGTCGTCGCGCGCTCATCGTGTTGGACGTTCTTCTGGCCGGCGTCTTTGTCGTCGTCGGCGTGACGAATCTTGTGATCGGCGGGCGAGCGAGCTTCATCGCAGGAGTCTGTGCCTTGGCGATCGGGGCGGCTTGTGCCGTCACCGCCGGCCTCTTCGTAGCCGCCGGTGGTTGGAGCAAAGAGCGACGACCGGCGTCCGGGACCAACGGGCGCGTCTACGCGCGGCAAACGGAGAGGACGCCCGAGGTCTAGCAGACACGCTGCTCGGCGGCGTGTCAGCATGCGTCGTGGATGGCGTCCACGACCTCGGAGGCATGGAGGGGTTCGGCCCCGTCGAGGTGGAGCCCGACGAGCCGACGTTCCATCACGACTGGGAGGGGCGCACGTTCGCGATCGCGGGTGGCGCGCTCGGCGCCGGCGGGTTCAACACTCCGATGTTCCGCCACGCCATCGAGCGCATGGACCCCGGCCATTACCTCACGTCCTCGTACTACGAGCACTGGCTCACAGGCGTCGCGACGCTGCTCGTCGAGGCCGAGATGATCTCCTGCGACGATCTCGACGCCCGCGCCGGTGGGTTCCCGCTGTCGCGTCCGGTTTCCGACGCCGCCGGCGACGTCGACGTCGCGACAGCCAACGAGACGGCCCGGTTCTCGGTGGGTGATCCGGTCCGCGTGCGCGACGTCCAGTTCGCCGGTCACACGCGTTGCCCGCGGTACATCCGCGGCCGCCGCGGCGTCGTCGCGCGCGTCGACGCGGCGGCGCCGATCCCCGAGGTCGAGGCGCACCGGCGCGAGCGCGTGCTCGACCCCAACTACTCGGTGCGCTTCGACGCCGCCGAGCTCTGGTCGGACGCGTCCGAACCGAACGCGTGCGTGCACGTCGATCTCTACGAGCGCTACCTCGAGTCGGTCTGACGGCATGAGCGACGACCACGGGCACAATCCGCGACCGCTCAGTGACGTCGAGCGGCGCGCCCGGGCGCTCGAGGAGCTGCTGACCGAGAAGGGGATCGTCAGCGGCGAGTTCATCGACCGCGTCGTCGAGGCGTTCGCCCGGGACATCGGTCCGATGAACGGCGCCAAGGTCGTCGCCCGCGCCTGGGTGGATCCGGGGTACCGGCAGCGGTTGCTCGCCGACGGCTCGGCCGCCGTCGCCGAGCTCGGCTTCGGCGGTCCGGAGGGCGACCACATCGTCGCCGTCGAGAACACCCCCGAGGTGCACAACGTCGTCGTCTGCACGCTGTGCTCGTGCTACCCGTGGCCCGTCCTCGGCCTTCCCCCGACCTGGTACAAGAGCCCGCCGTACCGCTCGCGGATGGTGCGCGAGCCTCGGGCCCTCCTCGCCGAGATGGGTTGCGAGGTGCCGGAGGACGTGGAGATCCGCGTGTGGGACTCCAGCGCGGAGGTGCGCTACCTCGTGCTGCCCGAACGGCCGGCCGCCACCGACGGCGTGGGCGAAGCAGAGCTCGCCGCGCTCGTCAGCCGGGACGCGATGATCGGCGTGGCCAGACCGTGACCGAGCTCGTTCGACCCGAGGTGCGGCAGATGACCGGGTCGAGCGCGTTGCCGCGCGACAACGGGGAGCTCGTCTTCGACGCGCCGTGGCAGGGACGCGTGTTGGCGATGGCACTCGCAGTGGTCGAGGACCGCGGCCTCGTCTGGGACGACTTCCGCCGGCGGCTGATCGCTGCCATCGCGGCCGACCCGGACCGGCCGTACTACGAGTCGTGGACCACCGCGCTCACGGATCTCGTCGTCGAGGCCGGCGTCGTGACCCGGGACGACCTCGACGCACGCGCCGGCTGACTCACACGCCGAAGACCCCGTCGAGCCAGTCGAACACGCGCCGGTTCAGGAGCGACCGGTTCTGCATCTCGCAGTGTTCGCCGGCGCCCTCGGCCGCCGTGAACTCGAGCAGCGTCTTCGGGCACGTCAACTTGTCCAGCAGCGCCGGTGCTCCCTTGCCGAGGACGTCGTTCTCGGCCGTCGTGAGAAGCGTGGGGCACCGGATGTCGGCGGCGCGTTCACCGAGGGCGAACGGCTCGACCGCCTTCAACCAGTCGCCGAGGTTGTTGGCGCCGTTCACCCAAAACCCCCGCTTGAGCACACCCCATTTGGCGTGCGGCTCGGCCTCGATCCCCTGCATCAGCACGCGCAGCGTCGCGTCGTCAGCGTCCGGGAGGGCGTCGATCGCGTCCTGCGGCAACCCGCCGAGCTTGGCCATCGAGAGGATTCCGGACCAGATGCCATCGAACCCGGGGTCGGCGATGCACGCAGACAAGCGGTGTTCGGCCGATGCGGCCCGCGGCGCCAGGTACCCGCCGAGGCTCCACCCGGTCAAGGCGACGCGGTCGTGGTCGACGCCGTCAAGCCCGAGGGCGAAGTCGACAGCGGGCGCCACGACGTGCTCCCAATCGGCGCGCATCGGCATGCCGTCGTCGATGAGCAGCTTGCCCTGTCCCGGTCCGTCGAAGAATAGGCAGTGATAGCCGCGGTCGGCGGCCGCGGCCGCGAACGCGAAGTACATCTCGGTCACGGTGGCGTCGTAGCCGTTCGTGCCGATCAGCAGCGGGCGTGTCTCGCGTTCGTAGCCACGCGCGCGCACGAGGTACGCCGGCATCGTCGTGTGCTCGTACGGGATCGAGACAGGCTCGACAGGCGGGTCGGTGAGCCGCATGGCCGCGTCGAACACCGTGATCTGCCGGTGGAAGCTGTCGACCAGACGCGGGTCGACCGGCACGCCGTAGATGGGGTGGTACGCGACGGCGTAGAAGCAGGCGGCGTGGAGGTAGTACTCACGCGCGCTCGCCAAGTGCCCGCCCGCCTCGGCGTCGTCGGCTTCGCTCGCGAGCCGGTCGGCCGCCGCTCGCCACGCGTCGTAGAAGGCGTCGTCGTCGCCGTCGCCGACCGCGGCCGCGATCGCCGCCACCTCACCGACGTCGGCGCCGCCGTACGGCGCGAACCCCAGCGCCCACGAGGCGAACTCCTCGTGCAGCGGGTTCTCGAACATGTTCAGCGGAGGATCTCGACGAGGAGGATCCAGGCGTCGGCGAGCGCACCCAGGTATGCGGCGAGCACGGCAACCGGCCACCAGTAGAGGCCTCCTCCGAGCTCGGCCGCCAAGCTGACGCCGGCGATCACGATTACGGCCGCGGAGCCCAGGCCGAGCACGCGTCGCAGGCCGACGGACCCACGCGGCGGTCCCGGCTTGCCCGGATCGACCTGCTGCACGACGGCATCCCGTTGGAGGTACCGCACGACGACGAACAGCGCGATGCCCAGGACGATCAGCTCTGCGCTCAGCACGCCTCGATGCTGCCCGGGGAT
>DATFVT010000293.1:0-2225 GCA_035260105.1 Acidimicrobiia bacterium | reverse complement strand
TCGACGAGCAGCCGGCCTTCGGCGAGCGGATCGCGCCCGTTGCCTGGCGGGGTCACGTCCTTCCTGTCGTCGAAGCGGATGGCGGGCTGCAGATGGTCCCGTACAGGGTCGACCGGTACCACAACGAGCCGTATTTCGTCGCCAAGGTCGAGCCGGGGGGCGGGATGCGGGGACCGGCCCGGGAGCTCGGTCGCTTCTACGAGTCGTTGCTCGGGTTCGGCCCGCCGGTGCTCGACCGTCGGACCGTCGAGGTGATGCGGGCGGTGCACCGCTTCGGGCTCAAGGACCGGCTGTTCCGCACCGACATCCCCTGGGGTCTCGGCGTGCAGGTCCAGTTCAGCGGCGGGACGGGCCGGCACGTGTTCGGGCACGGTGGGATGGCGTCGTCGCGGGGGCTGGCCGATCCCGAGTTCGGCCTCGTCATGGTCGTCGTGACCAACGGGCTTCCCGGGTTCCTCGAGGCGGAGCAGCGTTTGTTCGAGGTCACCGACGTGCTGTACTCCGCGCTCGGCGACGACGTCGCCCGCACGCGCCAGCGGCCCGTGCCGCTCCAGGAGCTCTACGGCTTCAGCACGTAGGGCGCGTCAACGCGAGCAGCTCGGCGTGGACGGCCGGCGGGGCGGCGAGGATGTCGCCCGACTTGAGCCATGCCCGCTCGTCGCCCGCCCAGTCGGTCACCACGCCCCCGGCTTCCCGCACGAGCAGCGCGCCGGCGGCGACGTCCCACGGCCCGAGCGCCTGCTCGAAGTAGCCGTCGAAGACGCCGGCGGCGGTCCAGGCCAGGTCGAGGCTCGCCGAGCCCGCCCGCCGCATGTCCTCGAAGCGCCGCAGCGCGGCCTCGAACACGGGCAGGTACTCGTCGAGACGTTCGGACTTGGCTCGGAACGGGAACCCCGTCGCGCAGATCGCGCTCTCGACGGGGCGGGAGGCAACCGTGATCGCATCGCCGTTGCAGCGCGCTCCTTCTCCCGCAGTGGCGGTGTACGTCGTGCCGAGCAGCGGCGCGTGCACGACGCCGACGAGCGGGACTCCGAGCCGCACGAGCGCGACGGACACGCCGACGGCGGGGAACCCGTGCAGGAAGTTGGCCGTCCCGTCGAGCGGGTCGACGAACCAGCCCACGTCGCCGCGCCCGCCACCCCCCTCCTCCCCGAAGACCGGAAGAGAGGGCGCGGCGTCTTCGAGCGCCGCCCGCACCGCCGCCTCACTCGTTGTGTCGACGTCGCTGACCCAGTCGCCGGGCGCCTTCTCGCGCGCATTGCCCGTCGACCCGAACCGGGCGGCGACGATGTCACCGCCGGCGCGGGCGGCGTGCTCGGCGGCGCGCAACAACGACGGAAGGTCGAGCTCGTCGGTCACGACGGGAGTGCTGGCCGCACGGCGTCGAGCAACGCGGGCGTCGCCGCCGCGACGAGCTGCCGGCGCGCGTCGCTGTCCGCGACGACGAGCTCGCCGCCGTGCGCGTCGACGACTGCGGCGCCCGCTTCCTGGCACACGAGCATGCCGCCGAGGTAGTCCCACGGTGACACCCAGCTCGTGAGGTACGCGTCGAGCGCGCCCGCGGCCACGTCGCACAGCTCGAGCGCGGCGGATCCGAGAGACCGGAACTGCTTCCACGCCAGCCGGCGCGCCGGCGTTCCCGAGAACGAGATCACCGCGTCCTCCACCCGTTCGACCGCCGACGGCGAGACGAGCTCGCCGCCTCGCCACGCGCCCTTGCCCCGCACCGCGGTCGTCGGCACGCCGGTGGCCTGGTTGGCGACGAGGGCACAGAGCGGCCCGTCCCCGTCGAGGGCGCACAACGAGATGGACCAGTACGGGATCCCGCGCGAGCAGTTCGTAGACCCGTCGACCGGGTCGAGCACGACCGTGACGGGAGCATCGGGGGGACCGCTCCGACCGGATTCCTCGCTGAGCACGGTGACGCCGGCGTCGTGCAGGAGCGGAAGGACGGCGGCGTCGGCCACGAGGTCCAGCGCGTACTGGCCCGGCTTCTCCGTCCGCTCGCGTCGCGCTGCTCCCTTCAGGGGTTCGAGCGACAGCCGAGCGGCATCGGCGGCGCGTGCGAACAACGCGAGGAGATCGTCGGGTGTCAACGGCGGAACGCTACTGCGCGCCGTCGACGCGGTAGCGGACGAGATCCTCGGGCGTGTCGAGGTCGGCGAGCGCGTCCGCCGGAGCCACGGATCGCCATTCCTGCTCGCCGATCTCGACAACCGGCACTG
>DATFVT010000292.1:0-2444 GCA_035260105.1 Acidimicrobiia bacterium | reverse complement strand
ACGCCTCGCTCGACGGCGAGCGCGGCGAGACCGAGGACGGACGCCGCTCCCCCGCCGCCGGACGGTGTGCGAGCCATCAGGCGAAGATCTGGAATCCCCAGCGCCGTCACGAGGTCGACCTCGGCGACCTGCTCGATGTGGTAGCTGACGAAGCCGTCGATCTCGGCGGCATTCAGGCCGGCGTCCTCGCACGCGGCTCGGATCGCCTCGCACGCGAGATCCAGCTCCGTGCGACCCATGTTCTTGGCGTAGGTCGTCTGGCCGATCCCCGCCACCGCAGCCGATGTCACTCGAAGGACCCTACGAGGTAGCCGGCTCGAGCTAGGTCACGAACTCCGCTACGCGTTGGTGGAACCGCCACGTTCCGCCGTCGTGACGGAGGCGGTCGTGGTACCGGCCGACGAGCTGGATCGCCCAGCCCGCGTCGCCACGCAGCAGGAAGACCACGTCGCTGATGGCGCTGGCCTCGTGGTCGTCCCAGTCGACGAGGACCGTGTTGAGGACGAGGTGGCGCTGCGGCCGCGCCGGCTTCCATCGGCCGTAGGCGGCGCGGAGGGCGTCGTGGCCGGCGTGGGCTCCCATGCCCGGGATGTCGCAGGCCCCGTCGGGGCAGAAGGTCGCGACGACGTCGTCGGTCCGGCCGTCGTCCAGCGCCTGGGTGTACGCGGCGATGGTGGCGCGAACGCCTTCCACGACCTCTGCGTACGCGGTCACGTGATCAGAAGCCGAGGTCGAGGATCGGCTTGTCGAAGGGAGCCACGTTGAGCAGCTGGACGGCCGGGAGCAACTGCTCGTACGGACGGCCGGCGAGGAATCCGTCCAGGGTCCGCTCGAAGTTGGAGATGTGCCCCTCGAGCTGCGTGTTCAGGCGCATGTACTCGAAGCCCCTTGCGTGCAGGCCCTTCTGCTGCCTCGGCAGGTTCGAGAAGTCCTGCGTCGGGATCGGCGGCCACCGCGGATCGTCGCACTCCCACACCTCGGGCGCCGAGGGCCTCTCCGGCTCCTCCCCCTCGGGGAACCGCGCCAGCGACCAGATCTCCATCAATGTCTCCTCCGGGCCCGACGGACGGAACCGGTAGGACGACGCGCTGCTGTACATCGGCAACACGAAGTAGTGCGGGAAGCACTGATAGAAGGTCTCGTTGAACCCTCGGGCGTCGAGCTCGTTGAGGTCGGGCATGTCGGTACCTCGCTCCCGGTGCCAGCTCATGACTGCGTCGTTGAGCGCGCGGTTCCAGGTCGCGATCGCGAGCGTCGGGTCGGCGGGCAGTTCGTAGTCGCGCAGACCGGTGGCGACCCGCACGTCGTTCGCATGCACCATCCCGTCCATGCCGTCACTCAGTACCCGCAAGTACTCGATCTCGGCTTCGATGAAGGCACGCGGATCGAAGGGAGCACCGGGGCGCAGCGAGTAGCGCATCCCGGGGATGTCGAGCTGGGGGTGCGTCTGCACCACGTGGTACATCTCGACGAACGCCTCGACCGCAAGCTTCCAGTTCACGGGGAGCCGTGCCGCGTACCACCGCTCGGTGCGCAGGGACTCGACCTTCCATGCATCGAGAACCGTCGCAGCCGGCTCGATGCACTGGCGGAGCGGCGGGGCGGCTTCGTCGAGGTTGATCCACGCGCAGCCGCCCCACACCTCGCAGCGCACGGGCGTGAGGTCGATGTCTCCCGGCTGCAGGTTGTGCTCGGCGAACGCCCTTCGCCGCGGGACGCCGGCGTTCTTCCCGTCCGGCCCGTAGCACCACCCGTGGAAGGGGCAGGTGAACCCGTGCTCGCACGTCCCTCGCCCTTCGACGAACCGCACACCACGATGGCGGCAGGCGTTCTCGAAGGCTCGCACGCCCATCTCCTCGGTGCGCAGCACGACGACCGACTGATCGAGGAACTCGTACTCGACGAAGTCATGCGGCTTCGGGATCTCCTCGAGCCGGCACGCCATCTGCCACACCCGCGGCCACACGCGCTCGACCTCGAGCCGGTAGAAGCCGGGATCGAAGTAGCGCTCCGTGGGGATCCGGTCCGGGAGCGCAGGATCCATCGCATGGGGCACCGCCGACCGCTTCTGGTCCACGCTCGCCACGCGATGCCCCCTTTCCGCTCGGCGTGCGCTCCTCGGCGCATAGTAGACCGATCGGTACAATCGCCGATCGTGACGCTGCAGCTCCCGGCCGCGTGACCCGGCGCACTCCCGACGTCGACCTGCTCGTCGTCGGCGCCGGCATCACCGGCATCTACCAGCTGTACCGCGCGCGCGAAGCAGGGCTCTCGGTACAGCTACTCGAGGCCGGCGGCGGCGTCGGAGGCACGTGGTACTGGAACCGCTACCCGGGGGCGCAGTTCGACTCCGAGAGCTACACGTACGCGTACCTGTTCTCGAGGGACCTGTTCGAAGAGTGGGAGTGGCGCGAACACTTCGCGCACCAACCGGAGATCGAGCA
>DATFVT010000291.1:0-2825 GCA_035260105.1 Acidimicrobiia bacterium | reverse complement strand
GCCGCGATCCCGCAGGCCGGGCTCACGTCGTGGCAGGCGCTGTTCGACCACGGCCACCTCGAATCCGGACAGACCGTGCTGATCCACGGCGCCGGCGGCGGGGTCGGGTCGGTGGGCGTGCAGCTCGCCCGCTGGGCCGGCGCACACGTCATCGGCACCGGTCGAGCAGGCGCTCGTCAGCGCGTGCTCGAGCTCGGCGGCGACGAGTTCGTGGACGTCGAGCGGGACGGTTGGGAGGCGACCGTCGGTCTCGTCGATGTGGTCTACGACGCCATCGGCGGCGACGTGCTCGCCCACTCCCCCGCCGTCGTCAAGCCCGGGGGCGCCCTCGTCTCCGTCATGGCTCCACCGCCGACCGAGCGCGACGACATCCGCACCGTTCACTTCGTGCGGGACCCGAGCGGCGCCCAGCTCCGTGAGATTGCGCGCCTCGTCGACGAGGGCGTGCTGCGCCCGCAGGTCAGCGCGGTCTACCCGCTGGCGGACGCGCGGGAGGCATTCATGGCCAAGTCCACCGAGCACATTCCGGGCAAGGTCGTCCTGACACCTTGACGGAGCGCTCACACCGCTGCGGGGGTCGACATCGGCGAACCACGGTGTCGACCCCCGCGGTCGCCGCGTAGTCTCGTCCCTAAGGCGAATGGCGAGATGAGGGCCGATGGCAGGGCTTGCGCTTTTCGACCGCCGCGAGCAACGGGAGGCCGTTGACGACCTCCTCGACTCGGTGCGCGCCCGGATGAGCCGGACGCTGGTCCTCCACGCTCGACCGGGCCGAGACCGCCTCGTCCAACTGAGGCCGGACGGCTGCACCCGACCGGAGAGGGGCTGACCATGTTCCGTGCATCCGCAACCTCGCTCCTGTGGCGAGGCCTGTTGGGCCTCACCATCGGAATCATCGCGATTGCGTGGCCCAACGTGACCGTTGGCGCCGTCGTGTTCATCTTCGCCGTCGCAGTCTTCACCGACGCGATCATTCAGATCACTCGTGCGTTCAGCAGCGACGCCGTCGGGCCGGTTCTCGGGCGCGTGCTGCTGGCGTTCGTCGACGTCGCCGCCGGCATCGTCGCCATCGCCTGGCCGGGGATCACAGCCGAGGTGCTGACCATCTGGATCGGCATCTGGGCGTTCATCACCGGCGTGGGTGAGTTCGCCATGGCCTTCAGCACCGGGGGGACGGCCGCGAGCAAGTTCATGTTGGGGCTGTCCGGTCTCATCTCCGTCGCGCTCGGCGTCGTGCTCGTCGTGCGACCCGACGTCGGGGCGGTGTCGCTGGCTCAGGTGTTCGGCCTGTTCAGCTTCGCCTACGGCATCGCCAACCTGATCCTTGCTCTCTCGGCGCGGGAGTCCGCCGCTCCGCAGGGGGTGACGACATGACGCAACACGCTGCGTGATTGCGCAGCCAAGGAGGTGTCGATGACGAGCGAGCAACCGAAGAACCAGCAAGTCGCCGATCCACGCTCGTCGACCGTTTCCTTCGTCACGACCGAGCACTTCACGCTCCAGGGTGCCCGGTCGGCGACGACTGCGGAATCGACGGGCCGCGCCAGCATCTTCCTGATGTCCGTGTCCGGGGGGCTGGTCGCCTGGGGGCTCTTTGCGACCGCCGAGTCCCTGCGCGATGCATTCCTCGCGTTCGGGCTCGTGCTGCTCCCGACGCTCGCCTTCATCGGCCTCGTGACGTACGAACGTGTGCTGCAGTCAGGCGTCGAGGACCTGGGCTACGCGCGGCGAATCGCCCGGTTGCGGGCGTACTACTTCGACAATGCCCCCGAGGTCGGCCCGTACCTCCTGAGCGTCCCACCGGACGAACGACTCCACGTCCAGGGTCTGCGCGCCGGCTTCGGGCAAGGGTTCCGGACGATCGCCGGGATGGTGGCCGTCATCACGGCGGTGCTCGCAGGCTCGGAAGTCGGCCTGGCCGTGCAGACGGCGTTCGACGCGCCGGCCGTCGCTCTCGCTACCGGAATAGTCGGTGCACTCGTGTCGCTCGTCATCCTGATGCGGTACCAGCTCAACGTCTGGGCACGAGCCTTGGCGACCCCCATCACGGACGACGCCGCGTCGGTCTGAACCGGCTCGCTTACTCCGTTGACGCAGACATCCGTTCCGTCCCGTGTCAGAACGGTCATAACGCGCGCCCGGGCTCGGTACGCCGGCGGACCGTCGCGCCTTGACGGCGGGCATAGCGTCGAAGTCCGCGCGCCGGTCGCTTCCGCGGTTCGTCGAAGGCGACAGTCCTAGCGTCTCCCTGGGGGCAGGCACATGCACAGGCGTGCGCGCTCCGCTCATCACGCGACACGGGGCTGGGCCGCGCGGGCCTCCCACCACCTCAACGACGAGGGGAGAACGTCATGAGCAACACTGTCGACACCGCGACCGAGGTTCGACCCTTCCAGGTCGACTTCTCGCAGGAGGAGATCGACGATCTGCGCCGCCGCATCGCCGCGACGCGCTGGCCCACGAAGGAGCTCGTCGACGACCGGTCGCAGGGCGTGCAACTCGCCGCGAACCAGGCGCTCGCCCGCTACTGGACGACCGATTACGACTGGCGCCGGTGCGAGGCGCGACTGAACGCCCAGCCGCAGTACATGACCGAGATCGACGGCGTGGACGTCCACTTCATCCACGTGAAGTCGCCGCACGAGAACGCGTTGCCGCTGATCATGACGCACGGCTGGCCGGGGTCGGTCATCGAGCTGCTCGAGACCATCGGCCCGCTCACCGACCCGACCGCGCACGGCGGACGCGCCGAGGATGCGTTCGACCTCGTCCTGCCGTCCATCCCCGGCTACGGCTTCTCCGGCGAGCCGACCGAGCTCGGTTGG
>DATFVT010000290.1:0-3290 GCA_035260105.1 Acidimicrobiia bacterium | reverse complement strand
GGAGGACGGGTCGCTGTCGGCGTACCGGATCGTCCAGGTCCCGATGACGTCGATCACGCTCGAGTCCACCAAGGAGCTCGGCGTGAAGCCCCGGGACGCCGAGCGGTCCAAGAACTTCTTCGCCCTGGGGCTGCTGTCGTGGATGTATACGCGGCCGATCGATCCGGTGATCGAGTGGATCAACGAGCGGTTCGAGTCCAAGCCGATGGTGCGGGACGCCAACCTCGCCGCGTTCAAGGCCGGGTTCCACTTCGGCGAGACGGCCGAGCTGTTCGACCAGCCCTGGGAGGTCCCGCCCGCGCAGCTGCCGGCCGGTCGCTACCGGAACATCACGGGCAATGTGGCGCTCGCCTACGGGCTCATCGCCGCGTCGCAGAGCAGCAAGCTGCCGATCGTCTACGCGTCGTACCCGATCACGCCGGCGTCGGACATCCTCCACGAGCTCTCGCGGCACAAGAACTTCGGGGTCCGGACCCTGCAGGCCGAGGACGAGATCGCCGCCGTCGGCGTCGCGCTCGGCGCCGCCTTCGCCGGGCACCTCGGCGTCACGGCGACGAGCGGACCGGGCATGGACCTGAAGGCCGAGACCATGGGCCTCGCCGTCAACCTCGAGCTGCCGCTGCTCGTCGTCGACGTGCAGCGCGGCGGTCCGTCCACGGGGCTCCCGACGAAGACCGAGCAGTCGGACCTCTTGCTCGCCATGTACGGACGCCACGGCGAGGCACCGCTGCCGATCGTCGCGCCCCGGTCGCCGAGCAACTGCTTCGACACCGCGTTCGAGGCGGCGCGCATTGCGTTGAAGTACCGCACACCGGTGATCGTCCTCACCGACGGGTATCTCGCCAACGGCGCCGAGCCGTGGCTGCTCCCGGACGTCGAGGCTCTTCCCGACATCGGTGTCCCGTTCGCGGACGCGCCCAATCACGACGGCGAGTTCTGGCCGTACCTGCGCGAGCCCGAGACGCTGGCCCGGCCGTGGGCCATCCCGGGCACGCCGGGCCTCATGCACCGCATCGGCGGCCTGGAGAAGCAGGACGGCACCGGGAACGTCAACTACGACCCGGAGAACCACGACCAGATGGTGCGGATCCGCGCCGAGCGGGTGGCGCGCATCGCGTCCGACATCCCCGACGTCGAAGTCGACGACGACGGCGGCCGCGAGCTGCTCGTCCTCGGTTGGGGCAGCACCTGGGGATCGATCCAGGCCGCGGTCCGCCGGGTGCGAGCCGCGGGCAAGGAGGTCTCGCACGCCCACCTCTGGCACCTCAACCCGTTCCCGCCCAACCTCGGCGATGTCGTGCGCGGCTACCGAAGGATCCTCGTGCCCGAGATGAACCTCGGGCAGCTGTCGCGGCTCGTGCGAGCCGAGTTCCTCGTCGACGCGCGGTCCTTCAACAAGGTCCAGGGGGTCCCGTTCCAGGCGGTCGCGATCGAAGACAAGATCCTGGAGATGCTCGATGTCTGACGAAGCCGTGAAGCTCGGTCGCAAGGACTTCCAGTCGGACCAGGAGGTCCGTTGGTGCCCGGGCTGCGGGGACTATTCGATCCTCGCCGCCGTGCAGCTCCTGCTCCCAGAGCTGGACGTGCAGCCCGAGAACCTCGTCTTCGTGTCGGGGATCGGCTGCGCGGCCCGCTTCCCCTACTACATGAACGTGTACGGGCTGCACGGCATCCACGGTCGGGCGCCTGCGATCGCGACCGGCATCACCCTCGCCCGGCCCGATCTGGACGTGTGGGTGGTCACCGGCGACGGCGACGCCCTGTCGATCGGCGGCAACCACCTCATCCACTCGATGCGGCGCAACGTCAACTTCACGATGCTGCTGTTCAACAACCAGATCTACGGCTTGACCAAGGGCCAGTACTCGCCGACCAGCGAGCTGGGGAAGGTCACGAAGTCGACCCCCTTCGGCTCGATCGACCAGCCCTTCAACCCGCTGTCGTTGGCGCTCGGCGCGGAAGCGACGTTCGTCGCCCGGACGCACGACATGGACCGCAAGCACATGACCGAGACGTTCCGCCGTGCGCATGCCCACCGGGGGTCGTCGTTCGTCGAGGTGTACCAGAACTGCAACGTGTTCAACGACGGCGCGTTCGCCGCCGTGACGGCCAAGGAAGCGCGGCCGAGCATGCTGATCGACCTGAAGCACGGCGAGCCGATCCGGTTCGGTGCCGACGGCGAGCAGGGCGTCGTCCTCGACGATCAGGGCGAGCTCGAGGTCGTGGCCGTCGCCGACGTCGGGGAGGATCGCCTGCTCGTGCACGACGAGCACCGCCAGGACCCGTCGCTCGCCTTTGCGCTCTCGCGCCTGGCCGACACGCCGACCGTCCCCACCCCGATGGGTGTCTTCCGCGACGTCGAGCGCCAGATCTACGAGGGTGAGGTGCAGCGACAGCTCGTGGACGCCAGCGAGCAGCGTGGCCCCGGGGACCTCGCCGCGCTCATCGGCTCGGGCGCCACCTGGGAGGTCGCCTGAGCGGCGAGCTCGCCGCGATCTCCCTCAGTCGTCCAGGCTGCGGAAGACTATTCCCGTACGCGGTTTGGGGGAGAAGAAGGTGGTCTTCTCGGGCATGCGCACGCCGGCGAACGCCGCCGCCCGGATCTGGGCGACGCCGACCGGGCGCAGGAGCACGGCGGCGTCGGCTGCTCCCTTCTCGATCAGGGCGGCCACCGCAGCGGCGTCGCTCCGGAAGGTGACCGTCGCGCCCCGAAGGGCCGGCCGCACGCGGGCGTCGAAGCGCGTGGAGTCGACGTCGCGGAGCACCTCGGGCTCGTCGGTGACCTCGGAGGTCGGGCGGAGCAACGCCAGGCCGGATCCGTCGACGAGACCGAGCGCATCCTGGTCCTGCATGCGCCGGCGGAGCTCGGTGATGCCGTCGGGTGTGTTCGGTCCGTTGTCGACGACCGTGAACGCGCCGGTGAGCGCATCGCGGACGTCGATCCCGGCGACACCGTGCAGCAGCCGGTGGATCGGCCGCACCGACAGCTCGTCCTCGGCGAGCTCGGCGGCGAAGGCCATGATGCGCCCCGCGCCGAAGTCGTCGATGCCGGCGGCGAGCCGTTCGTCGCGGTACGTGCACGCCGTCTCGAACCGATGATGGCCGTCAGCCAGGACCACGGGCGAGGCGGCAACGGCCTCGGCCACCAGGGCGACACTCTCGGGCTCGGCGAGCGGGAAGAGCCGGTGGGTGACACCGTCCCGGTCCTCGCAGTACGCGATCAGCGGGCGGCGGTGCGGGACGAGCAGCTTCGAGAGCCCTTCGGTGAGCGACAGCACCCAGATCGGATC
>DATFVT010000289.1:0-9038 GCA_035260105.1 Acidimicrobiia bacterium | reverse complement strand
CAGCATCGTGTGGACGCGGCGGCGGTCGTCGCCGTGCAGGATCAGCTCGGCGAACTCGTCGGAGTCGGGTTCGGGACCGAGGCCCTCGACGGGCCCGACCTCGCCCTCCCCCACGACCCACCAGCCCGCCTTGCGCTCGGTTCCGTGCTCGCGGACGAGCAACGCGACGTCGTTGTCGAAGCGCAGGCGCACCACCCCGCCCTTGCCGCCCCGTGTCTTCTTCGGCGGCTCCTCGACGTCGAGCCGCCCGGCCTGGGAGAGGTGCACGAAGATGCGGGGCCCGCCGAAGTCGAGGATCAGGTACTTGCCGCGGCGGCCGGTTCGCTCGAGCGTCCGGCCCACGAGCGACTCCGGCGGGGGGTCGAAGGTCTTCAGGCCCGAGAAGCCGATGGGCTGGACGCCGGCGAGCGCCGCGCCCCCGACCCGCGCCTGCAGCCGCTCGGAGAGCGCCTGCATCTGGGGGAGCTCCGGCATCCGATCACGGTACCGGGTGCGGTCAGCCGCCCTTCTTGGCGCCCGCGCTCTCGGCGTAGCTCGGCGCGCCCTTGGTCCACTCGGGCCCGTTCCCCCAGTCGCGGCGGGTGCGCTTCTTCGGCGCGTCGGCGTCGAACCGGGCGCACGCGTCCTCGTACTCCTTCAACGTGCGCTGACCCTCGACGAGCGACCAGAAGTCCTCCTCCAACGAGAACTTCCCGTCGCCGGCGTACTGGAGCACGGTCATGCCGGGAAAGTCGATGGGCGCGCCGCTGGGATCGGGGTTGTCGCGCCGGTTCTGCATGTAGACGACGATGCGGCCGTTCGGCTCGCACACGTGCCACTCGTAGGCCGTGTACATCTCGCCGAACTCGGCCATGATCGGCTTGATCCAAGCCCGCACCGCCTCGCGGCCGTTCTTGTTGCCGAGCACGTGCTCGACGTACGCGACGTCCTCGGTGAACAGGTCCGACCACGCGTCCCAGTCCTCGCCCACGGCGCCCTTGGTCCAGTAGTCGCGGAAGGCGCGTTCCACTTCGTCGATCTCGTACGTGTCTGCCATGAGCGAGATCGTATCGGCGCGGCTCAGGAGACGTCCGAGCCGCGGCGACGGCGGGGACGCTCTCGCTCCTGCATGCGCCGCAGGATCGTCTGCCGGCGCTCCTGCAGCTCGCGGAAGGTGAGGCTGTCCACGTCGGCGGGGAGGCCGAAGCCGGCCTTGACCGCGTCGATGTCGACGGCCGTCTGCGTGGGGTCGATGCCGATGTCGCGCATGATCTGCTCGCCGTGGTGCTGCGCGAAGTAGAGGTACACCTGGGTGATCTCGGCGAGGATGTCGACGTCCGGCGCCAGCGTCGCCGTCGCGCTGTTCAGGAAGATGAGGTTCTTCACGAACAGCATGAGCTCCTTGGGGATCCGGGCGCCGTACCCAAGGAGCTTCTGAGTGATGTCGCCCAGCTCGCTGATGAGCTCCTCGGCCGACATCGTCGTGGGGTCCTTCACCGGCTGGTCGAGCTTCAGGTCGTGGAACACCGCATCGAGGTCGGTGTCGGGCGGGAACGCGCCCAGGTCGCGCAGCGCCGCCAGCTGCCCTCGGACCTCGCCGCTGGTGCCCGTCACGAGCAGGCGCAGGAACGCCAGGCGCTTCGGCTCGTCGAGACGGCCCGTGATGCCGAAGTCGAGGAGGGCGGTGCGCCCGTCGCGCTGGACGAACAGGTTCCCGCCGTGCAGGTCGCCGTGGAAGACGCCGTAGAGCATGGCGCCCTCGCAGAACGCGATCAGGCCGGCGCGCAGCAGCGCGCTCGTGTCGATACCGGCTTCGTGCATGGACTCGACGTCGTCGAACGCGAAGCCGCGCAGCCGTTCCATGACGAGCACCCGCCGGGTCACGAGGGTCGGATGGGGCCGGGGCACCACGATCGTGCGCTGGTCGGTGAGCGCGAGGACGTGAGCGATGTCGAGCATGTTCTCGGCCTCGAGGCGGAAGTCGAGCTCCTCGACCACCGTCTGGGTGAACAGCTCGACGATGGCCGGTGGGTTGGCGAGGGCGGCGATCGGGATACGGCCGACGAGCTTGGGCGCCAGCCACGCCATGGCGGCGATGTCGGCGCGCACGAGCGCGGCCACCTCGGGCCGCTGGACCTTGACCACGACCTCCTCACCGGTGCGGAGACAGGCCGCGTGCACCTGTGCGATCGACGCCGCCGCCAGCGGCTCCTCGGAGAACTTCGAGAAGAGCGCCTCGATCGGCGCTCCGAGGTCGTCCTCGACGACCGTGCGTACGTCGGCGAACGTCTCGGGCGGCACCTGGTCGCGCAGCTTGCGGAACTCGTCGACGACCTCCTGCGGGAAGAGGCCCTCGCCACCGGAGAGGATCTGGCCCAGCTTCACGTAGCTCGAGCCGAGCTGCTCGAACGCCCGTCGTAGCCGCCGCGAGAGGCCGGCGCGCGACCGGGGGCGCCCGCGCTCCCGGAGGTACCACAGGCCGACCGCGGGCCCGACCTTGCTCACGACCCGCAGGACGCGGCCCATGGGCGGCAGGCGGCCCGGCCGAAGCAGGCGCGGCACGGACGCACGGGTGCGGGCGCGCTCGGTGTCGACGCCGCGCCGCCAGGGCAGCTTGTCGAGCTCGACGACCCACGGCGCGCGCTCGCTGAAGGCGCCGAACGCGAGATCGGGGGGTGGTGCGCCTACGGAACGGTCGATGTCACGAACGTAGACGCGAGACGTCCCCGGCCCTGATCGGACCGGGGACATCTCGCTGGTGCTGGTGAGCACGTGAGCTCAGCGGCCGGTCAACCGCCTGTCGCTGACCACGAGCTCGACGGCAGACGCGACGCGCACTGCGCCTGTGCGTCGGTGCTGGCGCTCCCGTGCTGACCGAGGTCGCTGCATGAGCTGCTCCACGTGCCGGGCATGATCTGGTAGCAACCCCAGGCGCCGGATGAGTTCCGCGCGTTCGGGTTGCCGCCTGACTCCGCGCCGATGAAGCGGTCGGCTCCGTTGGTTGCGCCTCCGCACGAACCGCCCACGGTGCCACCACCGCCACCCCCACGACCGGTCGGGGCAACGGACTTCTTCTTGGCGTTGGCAGCTGCCGCGGCCTTCTCGGCCTCGGCGGCCTTCTCGGCCTCGGCGGCGGCGGCCGCTTGGTAGAACAGCTCCGCCTGATGTGCGTTGAACGCCTCGACGAACCGCTTCTCTGCGGCGTCCTGGCTGGCCGCCACGAGTGCGCCTTCGACGGGGAAGTGTGTTGCGGCGGCCGGCCGCTCCTGACTCAGCTCGTCCAGCCGCTTCGGGGACCCGGAGTCCTGGGCCCGATAGCCCGCGGCTCCCGCGATCGCCGCCACGATGACGACGGGCGCGAAGGCCGCCTTCAAGCGCTTTCTCATGTGGTACCTCCGTTCGGGAATCGACCCCGGCCCAGCGCGACAGGCGCGGGGTCTCATCGGGAGTGCGACGCGCCCCGGCCCTGGCCCGGACCGGGACACATCGCGGTGGAACCGGAGCCTCAGCAGCCCCAGTGGGAGGAGCCGGCGCCGCCGGCCCACACCTCGTTGAACCGCTCGTCCTGCACGGACTCGGGCGCGTCCTGTGCCCGGGAGTACCCGCCGTAGCCGGCCCAGGTGCTCGGCAGGAACTGGTACTTCCCGCCCGCGCCCGAGCTGGAGTTCACGGCGTTGGGATCGCCCTTGGACTCACGCTGGACGATCGACCCGGGGTCGCAGCTGCCACTGCCCCCACCCCCACGACCGGTACGGGCGGGTGCCTTGGTGCGTGCCTGCCGGGCCTCGAGAGCCTGGGTCGCCGCCGCGGCTTCGTAGAACAACTCCGTCTGCCGGGCACGGGAGCCCTCGATCCAGCTCGCCTGCAGCGCCTTGTTGCCCACTGCGCTGATGGCGCCTTCGATGGGGAAGTGTGTTGCGGCGGCCGGCCGCGCCCGACTGAGCTCGTCGAGCCGCCTTCCGGACCCGGAGTCCTGGGCCCGGTAGCCCGCGGCTCCCGCGATCGCCGCCACGACGACGGCGGGCGCGAGCTCCGCTTTCCAACGCCTCCGCATGGATACCTCCGTTCGGGAGCGGCCCCGCCAAAGCTCCGCGCGCGAGACCACGATCGGGGTAATGGGAACGGAAGCCCTGATCCGACGCTTACTCCGCACTCAGCGCGATCACGGAGCTTCCGGGCAGAAATGATACTTGCTCGGGCCGTGCAAGTGGGGAACCACGGTCGCCGGATCCCTTGCGATCCCTACCCTGTGACATCCGGCACCTTCAGCCCCTGGGTCCCCAAACCGGGGCGAACGGGGCGGGCGACGGTCAGTCGGGGCGGCGCCGGCCGGCCACCCAGGAGCCGGGGGCGGCGCCGTCGGTGCGCACCCACCGGTGGGCGAAGCGCCAGACGTCGCCGTCGCGGACCAGCTCGTCCCGGTACCGGCCCCAGTGGTCCACGCCCCGGTCGGTCACGGCGAGGAAGTAGCAGCGCGCCCGCGCCCGGTCGGGCCCGTCGAGCTCGATCAGGACGTTGCTCACGTGGTGGCGGATCCGGGGCGCGCCGGTGCCCGCGGCCAGGTCGGCCCCGGTGCCGGTGACGAACGCCCGGATCGCATCGCCGCCGCGATGGGCGGGCTCACCCTCGACCTCGAGGACGCCGTCCGGGGCGAAGAGGTCGACGAGCTCGTCGAAGCGTCCGCCGTCGACGCGGTGCGCGTAGGCGGCGATCGTCTCGCGAATGCCTTCTCGTGCGGCGAGCTCCCAGTCCTCCACCGCATCAGCCTCGCGCCGAGGTCGGTGCGAATCAGTAGGTTGACCGCGTGCAGATGGGCGTGTCGCTGCGAACCGCGTTCGTCGTCGACGACGTGCGCGCCGGTGCGCGCTGGATCGTCGAGCGGGCCGCCGCCGCCCGGGACGCCGGCCTCGACTGCCTGCTCGTCGGGGACCACCACGTCACGCCCGTGCCCTACTACCAGAACACACCGCTGCTGGGCCGGCTCCTCGCCGAGTGGGGCGACCGGCCGTTCGGCGCGCTCTTCCTGCTGCCCCTGTGGAACCCGGTGCTCGTCGCCGAGCAGGTCGGCACGCTGGCGTCGCTCGCCCCGGGTCGGTTCATCCTGCCCCTCGCCGTCGGCGGGAAGGACCAGTTCGCGCCGATGGGTGTGCACGTGCACCACCGCGGGCGCCACTTCGAGGCCGGGCTCGACATCGTCCGCCGGCTCCTCGCCGGCGAGACGGTGACGACGCGCGAGCCCTTCCACGTTCGTGAGGCCCGCGTGTCGCCGCTCCCACCCGACCCGGTCGACGTGTGGATCGGCGGGACGGCCGACGCCCCTGTCGACCGGGCCGCCCGCCTCGGCGACGGGTTCCTCGCCGATGCCCACCTGACGCCCGAGCAGGCGCGCAGCGTGATCGACCTCTATCGGGAGCGCTGCGCCGTCCACGGCCGGACCCCGACCGCCGTCGCGATCCGGCGCGACGTCCACGTCGGCGCCGATCCGGCCGACGCCGAACGGGTCGCCGGCCCCGTCGTCGCCGGCGGCTACCGGGGCTTCGACCCGTCGGCGTGCACGTACGGAGACGTCGAGCAGGTGACCGACCGGCTCCGCGGGTACGCCGAGATGGGCTACACGGACGTCATCGTGCGCCACCTCGGCGAGGACCAGTCCGAGGTGCTGGCCTCGTTCGGGCGCCTGGGCGAGGTCCGGGCCGCGCTGGCGCCGGCCTGATCTAGCCGGCCGGTCGCAGGGCGGCGTCGAGGAGCGCCAGCACGCCGGCCTGCCGCTCGGGCTCGACCGGGAGCCCGGTCTGGAGCTCGGCCATGAGCAGCGAGAGCACGACCGTCTCGAGCCCGACGGCGAGCTCGGCCGGGTCGACGTCGGCCCGGATCTCGCCGCCGGCCTGCGCGTCGGCGAGCTGCTCGGCGAGGCCGCCCGTCAGCGCCACCAACGACGAGATCGTCACCAGGCGGGCGGCGACCTCGGGCTCCAACCCGGAGAGCACGCGTCGCGCCAGCGGGTGGTCCTCGACGCGCTCACGCAGCGCAGTCACGAAGTAGAAGAGCTGGTCGCGCGCCGAGGAGCCTCCTGCCGCCGCAGCGCGTGCCGCATCGATCAACGCGCCGGCGTCGGCGTCGACCGCCGCCTGGAACAGGCCTTCCTTGCCAGCGAAGTAGGCGTACGTGGCCGCAGGGGTGAGCCCCGCCTCCCGGGCGATGTCGGACACCGACGTGCGCCGAAAGCCGTCGGCCGCGAAGCGCCGCACCGCGATGTCGAGGAGGCGCTGCCGGGTCCGCTCGCCCTTCCCCGGCACCACCGTCAGGGGCTGGGTCACGCCCGGCATCGTAGCTGGTCAGGAGCACTCTTCCAACGAATTGAAGGATTCACTTGACTCTTTAATTCGGACGGGGAAGGCTGGGGTCATGACGACGACCACCGCGCCCATCCCGACCGACGAGCGCGTCACCCGCCTCTCGACCGCCTCCGTGCGCAAGGTGCTCGAGCCCGAGGAGCTCTTCGACTGGAGCTCGCTCGGCCCGGGCCAGGTCATCGGCGACGAGCTCCTGACCACCCGGGGTCTCGACCTGGACCTCACGCCCGAGACCAAGGCCCGCCTCTCCCGCGAGGAGGTGGCGGCCATGCTCCAGATGGGGATCCGCTTCGAGGCCGTGCTCAACGCCGGGTTCGCGCTCCGGATCGCCGAGACCCAGGACGTCACGGACCCCCGGATCGGCTACATGCTCCACGAGATCGCGGAGGAGACGCGCCACCAGCGCGCGTTCATCCGCCTCATCGAGGAGCTCGAGCCGGAGGCGGTGAACCCGGTGGAGGGCGGTGCGATCGAGCGGGTCCTCCTGTTCTACGAGCGACGGTTCATCAAGATGCCGGCGTTCCTGCTCGTGCTGGTGCTCGCGGGAGAGGAGATCCCCGACCTGCTCCAGAAGCTCGCGGCCGAGCATCCCGAGACCGACCCGCTCCTCGCATCCGTGAACCGGTACCACCGCCAGGAAGAGGCCCGGCACCTCTCGTTCGCCAAGGCCACCCTGCCGGAGCTGTTCTCCGAGGCGGGGCGGCTCGAGCGCTGGCGCGTCCGTCACTTCGCGCCCGTCGTGATCCGGCTGCTGTTCCACATGTTCGTCCACCCGGGCGTGTACTCGGCCGTCGGGCTGCCGGGATGGCCGACGTGGCGGGCGGTCAACCGCACGCCGGAGCGCCTCGCCGTCCGCTACCACGCGACGCGGAACATCGTGCGCACGCTGGTCGACGCGGGCGTGTTCCGGACCGGCCGCGTCCCTCGCGGCTGGCGGAGGCTGTGCGGCGTCGACCGGTTCGGCGAGCCCGTGGGGCCGGAGCTGTCGCTGCCCGTCGCCGACTGACAGCTAGCGGCGAGCGGCCTTGCGCAGCTTGTAGCGGGCGAGCCGCTCGACGCGGGCGACGAACTCGGGCGAGCGGCGGAAGCGCTCGGCGAGCTCGTCCGTCGACACGCCCTGGTCGCGCCAAGTCAGGATCCGGCGCTCGACGGGTCGGAGCGAGCCGTCACGGCGACGGCGGCGCTTGGCGTCCCGCCCGTCCAGGGCGGCCAGCTCCTCGACCTGCTCGATGAACCGCCGGCCGCGCCGGAAGCGGTGCGCGATCTCCTTGTCCGGGACGCCCTCCTCCTTGAGTGCGAGGACACGGCGTTCGATCGGTCGCAGTCGCTCGTCCGGCATGTCCTCCATCATGCCCCGCGGTCGAGGTCGGCGATCACGGCTTGCGCCGCGTTCCGGCCGTTCACCCCGATCACGGATCCGCCCGGATGCGTGGCGGCGCCGCACAGGTACAACCCGGGCACGGGCGTGCGCGGGCTGAAACGCCTGTCCCACATCTGGTCCGGGAGACACTCCCCCTGGAAGATGTGGCCGCCGGTCAGGCCGATGCGGGCTTCGACGTCGGGAGGGCCGAGGACGTCGCGCTCCACGACGCAGCCGGCCACGTCGGGTGCGAACCGGGCGACGGTGTCGAGCACCCGGTCGCCGATCTCGTCGCGGCGGGCGTCCCACTTCCCCTCCGCGAGCGTGTAGGGCGCGTACTGGGCGAAGACGCTCATCGTGTGCGCGCCCGGCGGGGCGACGCTCGGGTCGTAGGGCGTCTGGAAGTAGACCTCGCACCAGGCCGGTGCCGGCTCGCCGCGCCGGCACGCGGCGTACGCGGCTTGGGTCTCGTCGACGCCGCCGGCGATCTCGACCTGGGCGCGGTAGACGTGACCGGGTCGGTCCGTCGCCGCCGAGAACGTGGGGAGCCGGGCGAGCGCGCAGTTCACCTTGACGACCGGGCTCTCGCACCGCCACGCCTCGACGCGGGACCGGAATGCGTCGGGTACACCGTCGTCGCACAACGCGAGCGCGCGGACGGGATCGGCGTTCGAGACGATGGCGCGGGCGCGCACGAGCTCCCCGCCCTCGAGGCGGACGCCCGTCCCGACCTCGACCGCCGCCACCGCCGCACCCGTGACGACCGCGGCGCCGGCATCACGGGCGGCGGCGGCGAGGCACTCCGAGATCCGGCCCATCCCGCCTTCGACGTAGCTCCAGCCGCCGATGAGGCCGAGGCTGTGCATGGCGTGGATCCATGCCGTCCCGGGATCCCGCGGGCCGGCGAGCGTCCCGATGATCCCCTGGCCGTGCAGCGCGGTGCGGAGGCGCTCGTCCCGCACGTGGTCCTCGACGACGTCGGCGATCGACGCGTCGAACAACACCTCACGTGCTTCGGGGTCGTCGGCGAAGAGCTCGTCGAGCGCGACCCGGTCGGGCGCGTCGCCGATCCAGGTGTCGCGCTCGGGGTCGCCGCCGGCGCGGAGCCGGTCCCGGATGCGCCCGAACAGCGCTTCGTACGCGAGGTACCCGTCGACGTCGCCGCGGGGCACGCCCAGCGCTTCGATCTCCTTGGCCGTGCGCACCTGGTCCCGCCACTGGGTGAGGGAGGTGCCGTCCGCGAACGGCGTCCATTGGGTCGGGTCGCACACGAAGGTCCGGTAGCCGTAGCGGGGGAGTGCGAGCTCCTCGATCACGAGCGGATGCAGCAGTCCGACGAGGTACGC
>DATFVT010000288.1:0-7296 GCA_035260105.1 Acidimicrobiia bacterium | reverse complement strand
TACTACGACGACGATGCCGACCTCGCGTTGCTCGAGGGGCGCAAGGTCGCGGTCCTCGGATACGGGTCGCAGGGGCATGCCCACGCGCTGAACCTGCAGGAATCAGGCGTGGACGTGCGCGTCGGGCTCCGTGACGGGTCGTCGAGCTGGGCCAAGGCCGAGGCGGCCGGGCTGGCCGTGACCACGATCGCCCAGGCGTGCAAGGAAGCCGACGTGATCATGGTGCTGCTGCCCGACACCGAGCAGGCCGCGATCTACGCGCGCGACATCGAGCCCAACCTCGACGACCGGGACTCCCTTGCCTTCGCGCACGGCTTCAACATCCACTTCGGCCAGATCCGCCCGCCGAAGGGCGTCGACGTGTGGATGATCGCCCCGAAGGGCCCCGGGCACCTCGTGCGGCGCACCTTCGAGGAGGGCGGCGGCGTCCCGTCGCTCGTCGCGGTGCAGGCCGACGAGACGGGCAAGGCCAAGCAGACGGCCCTCGCGTACGCGCGGGCGATCGGCGCCACCCGCGCCGGCGTCCTCGACACGACGTTCGAGGAGGAGACGGAGACCGATCTCTTCGGCGAGCAGGTCGTCCTCTGCGGCGGCCTAACCGAGCTCATCAAGTCGAGCTACGAGACGCTCGTCGCCGCCGGGTACCAGCCAGAATCGGCGTACTTCGAGACGCTGCACGAGGTGAAGCTCATCGTCGACCTGATCTACGAGGGCGGCATCACGAACATGCGGTACTCGATCTCCGACACCGCCGAGTACGGCGACATGACGCGCGGGCCTCGCATCATCACCGACGAGACGCGAGCCGAGATGCGCGACATCCTCGCCGACATCCAGTCGGGTCGGTTCGCCAGAGAGTGGATCCTCGAGAACCAGGCCGGTCGGCCGGTGTTCAACGCATTGCGGCGCCAGTCGGCGGAGCACCCCATCGAAGAGGTCGGGGAGCGTCTGCGGGCGATGATGCCGTGGATCGGCGCCGGCAGGACGCGCCCGCAGGACGCATCCGGGGGCTGACGCCCACCGCTGTCTCGGCACGCGGCGCGCGGCTTGACCTGTCGCGTGTGCGCGAACAGTATGACTGCGCCCGTGAGGGCAGCTTTCGCTCGTTTCGGGGCGGGCGACGATACAGGTGCGCGACTCGCGGAGAATCGCGCGAAGGGGCAGATGAGACGCCAGGGCGTTGCTTGGGCCGAATCGAGCGCGCGCATGGCCTATGTCGTCATGGGCGCGGGCGCGGTATGCGTGCTCCTGCTCGCGCTCGGAATTCTCGGTCCGGTCACTGACGACGCGTTCCTGCTCCTGGGCGGCGGCGCAGTCGTTGCCACCATCGTCGGGCTGCGGCGCAATCGTCCGGCGGCCCGCTGGCCGTGGCTGATCATCGCGTCGGCGCTCATCGTGTTCCTGATCGGCGGCGGTGTCCGTGAGGCGTTCGGCACCCTCGGCGATCTCTCCGGCGACCGGTCGCCGGTGCCGGACCTCATCACGTTGACGGGGTACGTCATCATCGGCATCGGCGTCCTCGGCCTCGCCCACGTCCGCCGGCGAGGTGTCCGCGACATCGACGGGATGCTCGACGGGGTCATCGCCGCCTTGGCCGCGATGGCGCTCGCGTGGATCTTCCTCATCAACCCCACGCTCTTCCACGAGAGCGCACCCCTCCGCGTGCGGCTCCTGCTCTCGTGCTACCCGCCGCTGTCCGTCTTCATCGTCGCGATGATCGCGCGGCTCGCCTTCAACACCGGCCGGCGCAGGCCCGTGTCGTACCTCCTGCTCCTCGGCGCAGGCTCGGCGATGCTGGTCGGGGACGTCGTCTACATGCTCGTCGAGACGCACGTCGTGTCCGTACCCCAGCACGTCTTCGACGTGCCGTACGCGCTCGCGTGCGTCTTCTTCATCGGGGCCGTGCTCCATCCGTCGATGCGCGACCTCACGGAGCCGCTCCCCGCGGACGAGGTGGCACCCACGAAGGGACGGCTGGCGTTCGTCGCGGTAGCGCTGGCGTTCCCGGCACTGATCACCGTCTTCCGGGTCGACGCCGCGGCGGCCGACCGGCTGGCGCTCGGGGTCATCGTCATGGGGCTGACGACGGCGGCGGCGTGGCGAATGTTCCGCGCCCTGCGGGCCTATGCCCGATCGGAGGAACGGCTCACCCACGCCGCCACGCACGACGCGCTCACAGGCCTCCCGAACCGGGTGTTCGCCCAGGAGCACTTGACCACGCTGCTCGCCCATCCGAAGCCCGAGCGCGGGCTCATCGCGCTGCTCTTCCTGGACGTCGACCGGTTCAAGCTCATCAACGACAGCTACGGGCACAGCATGGGGGATGAGCTGCTGCTCGCGGTGGCGCAGCGACTCCGGGCTACGACGCGGCCCGGGGACCTCGTCGCGCGCATCGGCGGCGACGAGTTCGTGATCGTTCTCGACCGACTGCCGTCGGCGGAGAAGGCGCTCGAGGTGGCCGAGCGCACGCGCCTCGGCCTGCAGCTCCCGTTCAGCGTTCGCGGCGTCGAGATCATCACCTCCGCCAGCATCGGCGTGTCGCTGACCGACGGCAGCGATCCGACGCTGGACGCGGAAGCGCTCATCCGCGACGCGGATACGGCCATGTACCGGGCCAAGGAGACCGGTCGCGACGACGTCGTCGTGTTCGACTCGTCGATGCGCGATTCTGCGACCGAGCGGGTGGAGCTCGAACGCGACCTCCGCCACGCGATGGACTCCGACGAGCTGTACCTCCTCTATCAGCCGCTCGTGCAGCTGCCGATCGGCACGATCGAAGGGTTCGAGGCGCTGATCCGCTGGTCACACCCGACCCGCGGGGAGCTCCCGCCGGCGTCGTTCGTCCCGGTTGCAGAGGACACCGGGCTCATCGTTTCGATCGGCAGCTGGGTGATCGAAGAGGCGTGCCGCCAGCTGGCCCGATGGCGCGAGATGATCCCCCACGCGGACGACCTCTACGTCGCGGTGAACCTGTCGGTGCGGCAGCTGCGCGACCCGGAGCTCATCCCGAGCGTGGGGCGCGCGCTGAAGCGCGAGCGGCTCACGGACGGGGCGCTGTGCCTCGAGCTCACGGAGAGCCTGCTGATGGACAACCCGTCGGCGGCGGCCGAGCTCCTCGAGCAGCTCAGGGCGGTGGGCGTCGGGCTCTCGATCGACGACTTCGGTACCGGCTACTCGTCGCTCTCGTCGCTGCGGCGCATCCCCGTCGACCGCGTGAAGATCGACCAGTCCTTCATCGACGGGCTTGAGCACGACACGTCCGACGAGAGCCTCGTCGCCGCCATCGTCGCGATGGCCAGCGCGCTGCGCGTGACGACCGTCGCCGAGGGCGTCGAGACGTACGAGCAGGGCAGACATCTCCACGAGCTCGGTTGCAACGTCGCCCAGGGCAACTTCTACTCGCGGCCGATCCCGGCCGAGGCGGTTCCCGCCGTCATCGACCGATTCGGCGTGACCCGCCGCTCGCACCTCAGGATCGTGCCGGACTCGAAGCTCGCGTGAGCGGGACGCTCCGTTCGCTCAGGCGGTGTGCGCCCGATCGCCCGGGAGCACGTGCGCCAGAGCCGGCTCCAGGTCGAGCGGCCGCACTGCCGCCTCGAGCCCCCGCCCGTCGTACAGGATCTCGTACATCGACGGGTCCGCAGCCTCGAGGCGCGGGAAGTACGCGTCGAGGTCGCAGTACACCGGGAGGCTCGCCGGCGAATCGAGGTACCGGAGTGGCGTCACGCCGGAGAAGCTCTCGAACGCGTGCGACGTCGCCTTCTGGATGAGGTTCAGCACGACGAGGTCCAGGATCGTGACGACCCACCGCACGTCGCAGCGGACCGCCAGCTGCGCCACCGCCTGGTACAGCGCCAGGCTGACGAGGCCGTCGGTTGCCCGACCGCGGTACTCGGCGTCGACGGCGAGAGTGGCCACGTCCCACACCCGGTCGGGTCCGGTGCTCATCCCGGTTCGGTCGAGCACGTCGTCGAGGCGGTGACCCCAGACGGCCTCGACGTCGTCGAGGCTCTTGAGGCCGGCGCGGGAGGGAAGCACGAGCCGGATCACTCCCGCAGGCAGGCGCCGTCGATGGTCGAGCACGCACAGGAAGAGCGTGGCGTCCTCGTACGGGCCGTACTCGGCGGCGAGGAGCTCGGGAGTGTTCCGGAAGTACTCGTAGAACACCTCCCGCTCGACGTGGCGCGCAAGCTCGGACTCGGGCTCGCCAGCGGCGAACGCGTACACGCCGAACGGCTGTGACGGTTGTCCCGCCGCCGCGACGATCCGTCCGCCGAGGTCGCGCAGCATGTCCCGGTCGGTTGCCAACAATGCCGTGTCCATGATCAGAACTCCTTTGCGACGACCTCGACCGCGTCGAGAAAGTCGTAGGTGAACTTCGTGGCCGAAACGGCGTCGAACCGTTTGCAGGTGTAGATGTCGACGCTGAAGAACAACATTGGCTCCTCCCACGCGTAGAAGTGAGCACCTGAGTTCTCCCAATGGATCCAGCCGGCCCAGCCGTGCGTCTCCGAGCGGTGCGTGGCCGGTTCCATCAGCGGCGTCATGCCGCAGACGGACGAGAGCTCGGACAGGTAGGTCCGGATGCGCTCGTCGGTGATGGGCTCCCTGATCGTGCCCTCCACGACAAGGCGTTGTCGGGTGATCTTCGGAGCAAGGTCCTGCCACTCCGTTGTCGCCGTGATCACCTCCACTCCGCCCGTGTCCACGCGGAGGACGTTACGTGCGCAGACGCGCTCCCAGCTCAGCACGCCCGCGCGTCAGTATGGGTAGGCCTGATAGCTCTGTCCAGTTGTGTGGCCAGAGTTGTGACGAGTGACCAGCCCCTACCGACTCACGCCAAGGCCTTGCGCCGACACAATCCCTTCTATCTCCTTGTCGGCGACCGGGAACCGAAAGTTGACGCTCGGTCCGCCGGCGCGCTCACGGCCGGCGCGATACGCCTGCGTAATCTCGCATCGTGAGTGAGGTCCTCCTCGCGGTGCTCGCCGCCGTCTTCGGCTACCTGCTGGGGACGATCCCGTCCGCCGGCGTCGTCGCCTGGCTCGCGACCCGAGGGGAGATCGACCTCCGGGAGTCGGGAAGCGGCAACCCGGGCGCGATCAACGCCATCAAGATGCTCGGCACGCGCTGGGGGCTCGTCGTCCTCGTGGCCGACATCGCCAAGGGCCTGGCCGCCGGTGTCGTCGGGTTCCTGATCGGCGGCGACCCCGGCGCGTACACCGCGGCCACGGCCGCAATCGCCGGCCACATCTTCCCCGTGTGGTCCGGGTTCCGGGGTGGCAAGGGCGTTGCGACCTCGGCCGGCGCGTGTCTCGCCGTGTTCCCCGCCTACTTCCCGATCGACATGGCCGTCGCCGGCGCCAGCGCGCTCAAATCGCGGCGGGCCGACCTCGGCACCCAGGTGGCGTGCTTCGTCTGGGTCGTCTCCGCGCTCGTGTGGTGGCTCGCCGACCTGCCGAACCTGTGGGGCCCCGACCCGTCCGTCGGCCTCTTCCTCTTCGCCGTCATCGGCTCGACGATGATCCTGTACAAGTTCCGGGCCGCGGCGCACGTCGCCTCCGCCCAACGATCCGGCACCTGACGGCCGGAGAATCACCCGTCGCGGGTGATGTCGTCGCGCGGCCTCGGGCGTACCGTCCCCGTGGAGTGAATGTCTGAGATCCCCCGATACGGAAGGGAGTCGAGAAATGGCTGACCGACCGGTGTTCCTCTACGCCGCCGTGTACGACAACATCCCGGATGCCGAGAGCGACTACGACGCCGTGTTCGACCTTCACGCGGCCGGGGCGATCGGAACCTTCGACGCCGCGGTCATCGAGAAGGAGGACGACAAGGTCCACGTCCACAAGCGCGAGAAGCCGACCCAACACGGCGCTTGGACCGGGATCGGGGTCGGCGCGGTCGTGGGCATCCTCTTCCCGCCGTCGATCATCGGCAGCGCGATCGTCGGCGGCGCCGCCGGCGGGGTGGTCGGGCACCTGTGGCGGGGGATGTCACGGAGCGACCTCAAGGACCTGGGGGAGGCACTGGACGAAGGCAGCGCGGCCCTGGTCGTCATGGGCGAGTCGAAGATCGACGAGCAGATCGAGAAGGCCGTCACGCACGCTCAGAAGGTCGTGCAGAAGCAGCTGAACGCGGACGCCGCCGAGGTGAAGAAGGAGATCGAGTCGGCGGAGAAGCAGGGGAGCTGAGCGTCACCCCCGGGGGAGTTCCGTTCGCCACCGTCTCCGGGTCGCGATAGACGAGACCGCATGATCGGCCTCGTCACCGACTCGAATGCCCAGCTGCCCGCCGACCTGCGCGAGCGCTACCAGGTCGGGGTGGTGCCGCTCACGGTCGTCCTCGACGAGCAGCCGTATCAGGAAGGCGTCGACCTCACGACGGCCGAGTTCTACGAGCGGCTCACCGGTGGGGCGACCGTGTCGACCGCGGCCCCGTCGCCCGGTGCCGTCCTCGCCGTGTACGAAGAGCAGGCGGCGGCGGGCGCGACGGAGATCCTCTCGATCCACATCGGTTCCAACACCTCGGCCACCGTCAACGCGGTGACCGTGGCGGCCGGCTCGAGCCCGGTGCCGGTCGAGGTCGTCGACACGGGGACGGCGTCCTTCGCGGTGGCGTGCTGCGTGTGGGCGGCCGGAGAGGCGCTGGCCGCCGGGGCCGACTCGCCGTACGCCGCCGACGTCGCCCGCCGGGTCGCCGCCGAGCTCGGCAACGTCTTCATCGTCGGCGCTCTCGACCTCGCCCGCGGCGGCGGCCGGCTCGCGGCCGGGGCCGCCGACGGGGACGGCGTCCCCGTGCTCGCGCTGGCCGGCGGGCAGATGGAGCCGGTCGGTCGGGCCCACGACGTCGAGTCGGCCGTCGACGTCATGACCGACTACTTCGTCGACGTCGCCGGCGGCGTTCCCCAGCGGGTCGGCGTCGGGGACGCCGTCACCCCCGAGCTCGCGGCCGAGTACGCGGCCCGCCTCGCCGCTCGCCCCGAGGTGACGGAGCTGGTGCGCTACGAGATCGGACCCTCGGTCGGCGCCCACACCGGCGCCGGGACCGTCGGGGCCTGCTTCTTCCCCCTCTCACCCTGAGCCGCCGATGATTCCGGCCGGACGCGCCGGTCGAAACGGCGACGAGATGCTCGCAACCGAAGGAGGTCCCCCAGTGAGAAGCCTCATCACCCCCGCCTTCGTCACCGTCGACGGCGTCATGCAGGGACCCGGCGGCCCCGACGAGGACCCCACCGGCGGGTTCACGCAGGGCGGCTGGGCCGTGAACCACTGGGACGACACGATGAACTCCGCC
>DATFVT010000287.1:0-2590 GCA_035260105.1 Acidimicrobiia bacterium | reverse complement strand
GAAGGGCGACCGACGCGCCGTCGCGATCAACGCCTCCTGGCTGGTCGTCGCCACCGTCTGGTATGCGCTCGGCGGCCGTCGTCGGGCCCGCGCCTGATGCGTGCAGGGAGCCCGCTGAGCGAACGCCCTGCACGCATCACGAGCCGGTCGGGATCCTGACGACGAAGCGCGTGCCCTGACCGTCGAGGGTGTGGACGCCGGCGGTGCCTCCCATCGCAGCCGACAGCTCGTGGACGATCGCGAGGCCGAGGCCGGTCCCGACCTTGCGGCCGGGAGCCGGGCGCGACGTGTACAGCCGGTCGAACACGTGGGGCAGGTCGCCCGCCTCGATCCCGGGCCCGTCGTCGTCGACGTGCAGCTCGAGCGTCCCGTTGTCCGCCGTGAGCCCGACCGTGACCCGGCTCCGTGCGTACTTGAGTGCGTTCTCGACGAGGTTGGCGACGATCTGACCGAGGCGCTCGGGATCGGCGTCGACCGGTGCCGTCGCGACGCCGTCCGTCACGAGCGCGACGCCGATCTCCCGCGCCGACGGGTGGAACGCCTCCACCGCCTCGCCGACGACCTCGGCGGCGTCGACCGGGCGCGGGGTGAGCGAGAACTCGTGCGCGTCGAGCCGGGCGAGGTCGAGCAGGTCGGCGACCAGCCGCTCGAGACGCCGGGCCTCGGACGCGATGACCTCGGCGGCGCGCTTCTGCGCGTCGCGACCTTCGACGGCGCCGTCGGCGATCGCCTCGGCGTACCCGCCGATGGACGTGAGCGGCGTCCGCAGGTCGTGGGAGACGCTCAGCAGGAACGCGCGCTCGAGCCCCCGCGCCGCTTCGAGCTGGGCGGCCATCCCGTCGAGCGCGCGGGCGAGCCCGGCGAGCTCGTCGTCCGGGTGCTTGCCGAGGTCGACACGGGCCGAGAGGTCGCCGCCGGCGATGCGCTCCGCGGTCAGTCCCATCGCCGTCAGCGGCCGGGTGAGGCGGCGGGCGAGGTAGAAGGCGACGATCCCCGCGACGGCGAGCGCGAGCGCGCCAGCCAGCAGGAAGAACGGCCCGGCCCGCCCGAGCGGCTGCGTCTCGACCTGCTGGGTGAGGATGATCACCGGCGTGTTGCCGTTCACGACGTCGAGCGGCGCGGCCACGAACGCGGTGCGGCCCACGCGCCCGCTCTGCTCGTCGCCTCGGAGCAGCGCCCTGGTGTCGAGGTCGCCGGGATCGATCCCGGCCGGCAGGGCGGTCAACCCGGCTTGCGTGGCCGCGTTCCCGAGTAGGGGAGCGATGCCCTCCTGAATCTGCCCCGTCGGCGTCACCTGCACGACGCTCACATCGGCGGCGCGCAGCGTGTTGGCGACGATGGACCGCAGGTTCCGGCCCAGGCGCCGCTCGGAGGTCGAATCCGTCGCGGTGGGGTTCAGCGAGCGGAACGCCGCCAGCCGCTCGACGGAGTCGCGCACCGTCGGGGCCTTCTCCCGCAGATCGTGGAGCGCCGAATCGGTGGCGGTCTGACGGAAGAGGGCGGCCGTCCCCGCCGCGCTCAGCACGAGCACGCCGAACGCGATCGCGAGCATGGCGACGAACAGGCGGGTGCCGAGGCGGCGCGCGGGCGGCTTCAGCGCCGGCTGCCCGGGGCTCGGTGTCACGACTCCAGCCGGTAACCGACTCCGCGCACCGTCTTGATCTGGACGGCGTCACCGAGCTTCTTGCGAACCTGCGCGATGTGCACGTCGACCGTGCGGGCGTCGCCGTACCAGTCGTACCCCCAGACGCCGTCCAGGATCTGCTGACGTGAGAGCGCAAGGCCGGGCCTCTCGGCCAGGTACCGCAACAGGTCGAACTCCTTCGTCGTGAACTCGACCGGCTCGCCCGCGTTCCGCACCTCGCGCCGACCGGTGTCGATGGCGACCTCGCCCACCTGCATGACCTCCGGCGCCGGGCCGCCGTCGACGCGCCGCAGCACCGCCTTGACGCGCGCGACGAGCTCGGCGGGGGAGAACGGCTTCGTGAGGTAGTCGTCGCCGCCGAGCTCGAGGCCGAGGACACGATCGACCTCGCTGTCGCGGGCGGTGAGGAAGATCACAGGGATCTGCGACGTCGTGCGCAGGCGCTTGCACACTTCGAGCCCGTCGACGTCGGGCAGCCCCACGTCGAGCACGACCAGGCGCGGTCGATGGTCGCGGACCGCTTGCAACCCGCCCTCGCCAGTCCCGGTCTTCAGCACTCGGAAGCCCTCGCGGGCGAGGTAGAGGTCGACGAGGTCGGCGATGTTCGGCTCGTCGTCGACGACGACGATCGTCCCCTTCTGTTCCTGCATCACACCCATGGTCCCATGTCCGGGTTCGATGCGTACCTCGACTACGCCATGCGTAGCTCAGGAACGCATCATGGGAGTGTCAGGCGGCTATCCCTCGAACCGGTTGGCGCGGGCGATGTCGCCGAGCCAGCGGCCGCTGGGCTTCACGGTGCGAGCCTGGGTCGCGCGGTCGACGCCGACGATGCCGAACGTCGGGCGGTAGCCGAGCGACCACTCGAAGTTGTCGAGCAGGGACCAGTAGAAGTAGCCGCGAACGTCGAGGCCGTCGTCGAGGCAGCGGCCGACGCGGCGCAGC
>DATFVT010000286.1:0-2207 GCA_035260105.1 Acidimicrobiia bacterium | reverse complement strand
CCGGTCGTGGTACGCGACGGTGGGGTCGACGTGCGCGGGCACCACCCGAACGCGGTCGCCGACGGCGACGGGGCTCTCCGGCCCGAAGGTGACGTGCTCGTCGGAGCAGTACCAGACGGTGTGACCGATGACCGTCGGGTCTCCGTGGTCCATGCCGAGCGCCTTGAGGCCACAGTCGGCGACGGCCCACTCGTCCGACGCCGAGATCACGGTGGTGACGATCGACAGCGCCTGCCGGAACGGCAGCTGCAGCTGGTCGTAGGCCGTGTCCATGAGCGCGTACGAGCCGGCCTGGATCTCGGTGACCCAGGTGTTGATGTCGAAGGTCCCGGTCCCGCCGCCGGAGACGAGCTCACCGCCGACGTCCGCATGCGCTGCGAGCAGCATGCGCATCGAGGCTTCGGTCTGCTCCACCCGCGTGGCGCGATCCGCGACGCCGACCACGTGCCCCTCGTACCCCATCACGCCGCGCACGCTCAGCCCCGCGGCACTCGCCACGTCGGCGAGCGAGCCGGCGCGCTCGGGCGGGCAACCGCAACGCGGCATGCCGACGAACACGTCGATCACGACCTCGTCCAACCCCGCCCGGGCGGCGGCGTCGATGGTGGCCTGCGAGTCCACGGCAACGGTGACGCGGGCGTCGAGCTCGGCCATGCGGCGGAGACGATCCGGGTCGACGACCTCGTTGGCGAGCAACAGGTCGTCGCCCAGGCCGGCCTTGGCCATCCCCTCCATCTCTCGAGGGGTCGCGCACGTGAAGGTCCGGTGCCCCCGCGCCGCCTGCTCGCGCGCCAGCGCGACGGTCTTGTGTGCCTTGACATGCGGCCGGCACCGTGCGCCCGGGAGCGCCGACGCCATCGCCGCCAGGTTGTGCTCGAAGGCGTCGGCGTCGACGACGAGCGCCGGCGTCGAGAGATCCTGCACCAGGGTCATGCGGGTGCGAGCATTGCAGAATGGCGACGTCCCCCGAAGACCGTCCCCCGGTCGCGGTCGACTACCACACCGAGGACCTGCCGGCGCTCCCACAGCGCGACTACCTCATCCCCGCCGAGCGCTGGGTCGAGGCGCCCCGCGAGCTGCGTGAGCTGGGAGCCGATTTCGGCGTGTCGCTCGTCGCGTACAAGCGCCGCCTCGGGCGGTTCCTGCTGTGGCGGGCGGGGCCGGCCTCGCGTGCCGACGCCTGCTACATGGCGCTCGCCGCCGACGATCTCGACGAGCGCTACCGGTTCCGGCTCCGACCCGACGGCAGCGGCGAGGGCGTCGGAGCCGACGGCCGGACCCACGAACGCTTCCGGACGTGGAAGGAAGCTCTGCTGCAGCGCGCTACGTGAGGACGTCGCCGACGCCGGCGCGCAGACGGTCGAGTGTGCGCGACAGGATCCGGGACACCTGCATCTGGCTCACGCCGAACCGGGCGGCGATCTCCGATTGGGTGAGCCCGTCGTAGAACCGCAGGACGACGATGTCGCGCTCCCGTGTCGGCAGCGAGTCGAGGAGTTGCGACACGATCATCCGCTGCTCGACCACCTCCATGCCGGAGTCGACCGCGCCGTGCCGATCGATGACGCCGCCGCCACCGCTGTCCCGGTCGTCGCCGTCGATCGGGGAAGCAACGATCGCGCGCCCGGCTTCCAACGCCTCGAGGACGTCCTCGGTCGACAGGTTGGTCTCGGTGGCGATCTCGTCGATCGTGGGCGAAC
Source organism: Acidimicrobiia bacterium (assembly GCA_035260105.1). Taxonomy (GTDB): domain Bacteria; phylum Actinomycetota; class Acidimicrobiia; order IMCC26256; family JACDBD01; genus JALZAA01. The sequence goes on along the minus strand of DATFVT010000286.1, from coordinate 507 downwards.
GGCCGCAGCGCTGCGTGAGCGTCGAGACGGCCTGGTTCACCTCGAGCATCAGCTCCTGCAGGCGGCGCGGGACGCGCACCGCCCATCGCTTGTCCCGGAAGTGCCGCTTGAGCTCGCCTTCGATCGTCGGGGTCGCGAAGCTCGAGAAGGCGAGACCACGGTCGGGATCGAATCGCTCGACGGACTTGAGCAAGCCGACGAGCGCGACCTGAAGGAGGTCGTCGTGCCGCTCTCCGCGTCCTCCGAAGCGGCGCGAGACCGCTTCGGCCAGACCGATGTTCATCTCGATCAGCTCGTCGCGGAGTCGCCGCTCCTGTGTACGGCGGTACTCGACGAAGAGTGCTGCCCGCTTCTCCGGATCGAAGCGCATGTCAGCGACGCCGGGCGCGCTTGACCAGCCGGAAGTGGAGCGCGTCGCCGTCGCGGTCGAGCTCGTGCTCGTCGACGACGGCGGCGACGATCGTGCGGGAGAGCTCGCTCGGCTTCGATTCGCCGCCGGGCTCGACG
>DATFVT010000285.1:0-2084 GCA_035260105.1 Acidimicrobiia bacterium | reverse complement strand
CTCGTGGTGCTGGTCGCGGACTGCGCGCCGATCGCTCTCGTCGCCGCGGGCGCCGCGGCTGTGGTGCACTGCGGCTGGCGTGGTCTCACTGCGGGCGTGATCGGTGCAGCCGTGGAAGCCGTTCGCCAACGGGGTCGCCCTCCCGTCCGTGCGATCGTGGGACCTTGCATCTCGAAGGCGCACTACGAGTTCGGCGTCGACGAGCTGGCGCGGGTGGAGCAGCAGGTCGGCCCCGTCGTTTCGGGCCGCACGGAAACCGGTGCACCGGCGCTCGACCTCCGCGCCGGGGTGGCGAGCGCGCTCGCCGCCGCCGGTGTCGGCGAGCGCACGGACGTCGACATCTGCACCTACGAGTCCATCGACCACTTCTCTCATCGTCGCGACGGCGTGACGGGCCGGCAGGCGGTGATCGTGACGCGCGGGTCGTGACCGCCGTCGCAACCGCGCTCACCGAGGTACGCGACCGCATCGCGGCTGCGGCCCGTGGCGCGGGTCGCGACCCGGACGGAGTGCGCCTCGTCGCGGCGACGAAAACGGTGGCGGCCGAGCGCGTCGCGGAGGCCGTCGCCCTCGGCGTCGCCGACATCGGGGAGAACCGAGCCCAGGAGCTGCTGGCGAAGGCCGACGCGCTCCGCGAGTGCGCGCCGGCCGCGTCGGCCGAGGTGTGCTGGCACTTCCTGGGGCGCCTGCAGCGGAACAAGGTGCGGAGCCTCGCTCCTCACGTCGGGTGGTGGCAGTCCGTCGACCGCGAGTCGCTCGGGGTCGCGATCGGCCGGCACGCGCCGGGCGCGCGGGTCCTCGTCGAGGTCAACCTCGCCGGCGAGCCACAGAAGGGCGGGTGCGCGCCGGGAGCCGCCGGCGGACTCGTCGACGCGCTCCGGCACGCGGGTCTGCGCGTCGAGGGGCTCATGACGATCCCTCCGGCGGACGACGATCCCCGGCCCTGGTTCGCCGGGCTGCGCGAGCTCGCCGCTGCCCTCGGCGTGCGCGAGCTCTCGATGGGCATGACCGACGACTTCGAGGTGGCCGTCGCCGAGGGCGCGACGATGGTCCGGATCGGACGGGCGATCTTCGGGGCGAGGGCCTGACCCGGCGCGGCACGCCGCCCGCGGCGCCGGAGGTCCTTGCCACGGAATGGGCGCGGGGCGACAGTAGGCTGCGAGGACGGGGAGGTAGTCGAGCCCGTGGCTTCTATGTGGCGCCGAGCGATGGTGTACCTGGGACTCCAGGACGACGAAGAGTTCGACTGGGACGCCGACTACGACGAGTACGACGATGACGAGAGCTCCCGCACCGCGCCGACGCCCGCGCGCGAACCCGAGCGCGCGCGCGAACCCGAGCGCGCGCACGCCCGTGCGCAGCCGCGCGACACGTCTGACGCCCGCCAGCTGCAGGGCGACCCACGGAACGGTGACCCGCTCCACGAGGCAGTCCAGCCGCCCCCGATGTCACGGAGTGACTCGGGCCTCGTGCGGCCGGTGCCGCGCGACGAGGCACCGCCGGTCGTGGCACCCCGGCCCCCGGTGATGCGACCGCAGTCCTCCGCGCCGGTGCACGTCGTGGAGCCCGACGGCTTCAACGACGCGCAGGAGCTCGGCGATCGCCTCAAGGCCAACCAGGCCGTCGTCCTCAACCTGCGCGGCCTCGACCGGGATCTCCAGCGTCGCCTCATCGACTTCTCGAGCGGCCTCGCCTACGCGGTGGGCGGCACCATGCGGAAAGTGGACGACCAGGTGTTCCTCTTGACCCCGACGAGCGTCGAGGTGTCGGAGGAGGACAAGGAGCGGCTGCAGGCGCGCGGCCTGTTTCGGGCCTGACGTAGTGCAGATCATCTGCTGGGTGCTGCGCATCTACCTCGTCGTGCTCGCCGCGCGCGCCGTCCTGTCGTGGTTCCCCGTGCGTCCCGGGAGCGCCCTGACGTCGATCGTCGGGCTCCTCGCCGATCTCACCGAGCCCGTGCTGCGGCCGTTCCGCAGCATCATCCCGCCGGTCGGGATGTTCGACCTCTCCTTCATGGTCGTCTTCTTCGTGCTCTTCATCGTCCAGGGGATCGTCTGCTCGCTCTAGAGCCGGTCGCCGTCGCG
>DATFVT010000284.1:0-2168 GCA_035260105.1 Acidimicrobiia bacterium | reverse complement strand
CCGTACGCGTATGGCGATTCGCGACGAGGGGCGTGCTGCGCGCACGGGGTACGAGGTGCGCGGCGAATACGGCGAGCCGACCGTGACGCTCGTCGAGTGCAAGCTGGAGACGGGACGGACGCACCAGCTGCGCGTCCATCTGAGTGCCGTCGGGCACGCAGTTGTCGGCGATGCCGCCTACCGCGGCGATCGCCCGTCGCTCCGGCTCGACCGGCCGTTCCTGCACGCGCATCGCCTCGACCTGGCCCATCCGACGACGGGGCAGCACCTCGTCTTCGAGGATCCGCTCCCCGTAGAGCTCGCGTCGGTGCTCGACGGGCTCGAGGAGGTGTCAGGCTGACGACTTGGCCGCAGCCGCGGAGTGGCCGATGCGGGTGCGCTCGACGAGCTGGGCGAGCGTGAAGCCCTCGAGCAGCTGGCGCATCTCCTCGGACACGCACACCCACACCTCCTGCAGGATGCAGTGCCCTTCGCAGTGGTCGTGCTCGCCCATGAGCGTGGTGAGCGGCCCGTCCACGGCGGTGAGGATCTCGGCCAGGGTGATGTCCTCCGGAGCCCGGGCGAGCACGTACCCGCCGCCGACGCCCCGCTTCGAGCGGACCAGCCCGGCGCCCTTCACGGCCAGGAGGATCTGCTCGAGGTACGGCTGGGGCAGGCTCGTTCGCTCGGCGATCTCCTTCACCGAGGTCGGCCGGTCCTTGCCGTGGAGGGCCAGCGACAGGAGAGCACGGGCCGCGTAGTCGCCCCGGGTCGACACCTTCACGCCCACCATGGTCGCGCGTCGGAGAGCGCGGCCGGAGCGTCTGATCCCGCATAGATTCGGGGGAAACAGGGAGGAGGCGGGGTTGGACCCGGTTCGGCCGGACTACGGCGGGCGGGCGATCACGAGCCTGGTGCCCGCGCTCGTGGGCGGCCGCCGGGCGACGGACCTGCCCAGCTGCGTCGAGGAGGCGGGCGCGGTCGTCCTGCTGCTCCTGGACGGGCTCGGCTGGCAGGCGGTCGAGTCCCACCGCAGCCTCCTGCCCGAGCTCGCCGCCCTGGAGGGCGGTCCGATCACGACCGTCGCGCCGTCGACCACCGCCAGCGCGCTGACGTCGCTCGCCACCGGCCTCGCGCCGTCACAGCACGGTCTGGTGGGGTTCCGGATGCGCGTGGGCGACGACGTCCTCAACATCCTGCGGTGGCAGACCACCGGCTCCCGGCGCCCGCCCGACCCGTTCGAGATGCAGCGACACACCGCGTTCCTCGGCCGTCCGGTCCCGGTCGTGACCCGCAGCGAGTTCCGTCACTCCGGGTTCACGGACGCGCAGCTCCGCGGCGCGCGGTTCGTGGGCTGGAACGCGGTGTCGACGCTCGTCGAGCAATGCCGCCACCTCGTCGGTTCGGGGGAGCGGTTCGTCTACGGGTACTACCCGGGCGTCGACACCGTCGCCCACGAGTACGGGCTGCACGACTCGTTCTACGTCGCCGAGCTGCGGGCGGCCGACCGCCTCGTGGGGGACCTGCGCGACGTGCTCTCCGAGAACGTGGCGTTGCTGGTGACGTCGGATCACGGGCAGGTGCACGTCGACCAGGGCGGGTGGGTCGACCTGAACGAGCTGGCGCCGATGATCGCGATGTACGCGGGCGAAGCCCGGTTCCGGTACCTGTACGCCCAGCCGGGTGCCGCCGCCGACCTCGCCGCCGGCGCGCGCGACGCCGTCGGCCACGAGGCGTGGGTGCTCACGCGGGAGGAGTTGTTCGCCGAAGGGTGGATCGGGCCGCCGCCCGAGGGCCCGATCGGCAACCGCGTCGGCGACGTCGTGCTCGCCGCCCGGGAGCACGTGGCGTTCGTCGATCCGACGCTGCCGCAGGAGACGAAGCTGATCGGCATGCACGGCTCCCTCACCCCCGACGAGATGTACGTGCCGCTCCTCGGCGCCCGCGGGCGGGCCTGAGGCCGCCCGCGGCGCTTGCCCACCGGCGGCGTCCCCTCTATGGTGAGAGTTACAACAGTGTGATTCTCCACAGGGTCATCCACAACCCCTGTGGGCCGGAGGGGGTTGGTACGCCTTGGGGAGCTCGTTCGTGCATCTGCATCTGCACACCGAGTTCTCGATGCTCGACGGGGCCGCCCGCATCCCCGACGTCATCGCCACCGCCGCCGCCGACGGCCAGCCCGCGGTCGG
>DATFVT010000283.1:0-3779 GCA_035260105.1 Acidimicrobiia bacterium | reverse complement strand
CCGACCTGCAGGATCTCGCCGTTGAGCGGGCACGACTCGTGCGCCAGAAGGGCTGCGGCCGGCGCGCACAGCTCGGGCGGCATGCTGGCGTTGACCTGCTCCATCGCCTCCCTCGGCATCGCCATCATGTCGGCGAGCGCGTCGGAGCTGGAGGCCGACATCCGTGTGTGAGCGCGCGGTGCGAGCGCGTTGACGCGAATCCCGTGGCGCGAGCCCTCGGTCGCAAGGTTGCGCGTGAGCCCGAAGACCGCTCCCTTCGCGGCGCCGTAGCTCGTCAGCTCGGGAATGCCTCCGAGCATGGCCTCTGACGCCGTGTTGACGACGCGCCCGTACCCTGCTGCCTGGAGGTGGGGCCAGGCGGCCTTCGTGACGAAGAGTGTCCCGAAGAAGTGGACGTCGAGCATCCTCCGGAAGTGGTCGGTGGAGAGGGTCTCGAACAGTCCGGGATCATGGATGCCGGCGTTGTTCACCACGACATCGATGCGACCGAACGCGTCCAGGGCCGTCTGGACGATCGACGTGGCTTCGGCGTCGTCGGCGACCGACGCGTAGCTCGCCACCGCGTGTCCGCCGTCGGCCCGGATCTCGTCGACGACGTCGTCAGCGGGACCACACGAAGAGCCGGCGCCGTCGATCTCGCTGCCGACGTCGGCCACGACGACTCGGGCGCCCCGGGACGCGAGGAGGAGCGCGTGACTTCGCCCGATGCCGCGGCCGGCCCCCGTGACGATGGCCACCCGGTCGTCGAATCGCAGCTGGTTCATGCTCGATCCCTTTCCTCCGTCCTCTCCGGCCTCGGCCCGAGGAGCATCGGAAACGCGTCGACCGACCGGATGCCCGGGCTGTAGTCGAGCTCTGTGCCGGGGCTCACCCGATACTCCGGGATGCGGCGGTGCCATTCGCGGAGCGCGACGCGGAGCTCGAGGCGCGCCAGGTGGGAGCCCAGGCACCGGTGGATGCCGCCACCGAAGGCGAGGTGACGGTTGGCCTCGCGGTCCCATCGCAGCTCGTTCGCACCGGGACAGTCGTGGTCGTCGAGGTTCGCGGCGCCGATGAGCGCGAGGACCTGGTCGCCGGCGTGAATCGGGCAATCCCCGAGCTCGCCCTCGCCCGTCGCAACGCGCGCGACGGCCATGACCGGTGTCTCCCATCGGAGGAGCTCCTCGACCGTGCTCGGGATCGACTCGGGGTGCTCGACGATCTGCCGACGACCATCGGGATGGCGCGCCAGATAGCCGAAGCTGCAGTCGAGCGCGGCAGTCACGGTGTCGAGGCCGGCGATCAACAGTTGAAAGCCGATGTCGACGATCTCGTCGCGGGTGAGTCGCTCGCCCTCGACTTCGGCGTCGAGGAAATGACTCACGAGATCGTCACGCCGGACACCGGCGCGTTCGTCGAGCAGCTTCTCGAAATACGCGTAGATCGCGTCGGCCGTCGCCTGCTGGTGGCGGTCGGTTTCGGGATGGCCGAGCGGTTGGCCGACGACGACCTGCGGACGGATGATCCCGTCCTTCATCTCGAGGAACCGCGGCAGCTCGTCGAGTGGCAGCCCGAGCATGGTAAGGAAGACCTGCGACGGCAACGGGACCGAGAACCGGGCGGCGAAGTCGACCTCGTCGTCGTCGACGAATCCGTCGATGAGCTCGTTCGCGAGCCGCGTGACCGGGTCTTCGAGGAGCTTCATGCGCTGGGGCGCGAACAAGGGGTCGAGGAGCTTCCTGTACTTGCGATGGGCCGGCGGGTCGATCGACATCGGGATCAGCGGTCGGCGGGTCTTCAGGTCGATCGCCGACATGTTCGACGAGAACATGTCGGGATGGCGGAGAACCGTGTCGGCCGCCGCCCGGGAGGCCGCCACGACGCCGACGCCGTCCATGCGGAACACCGGTGTGGTCTCGACCAGCGACCGGTACGTCGGCTGCGGATTGCGGGCGAGGGCGGGGTCCGCGGCGAGGGGCGCGCCGGGGCGGTCGTCCGTGTCGGGCATGCGCCCGGACGATAGCCGGTTGCCGGACCGAACGTTTGGTTGCACCGGAAGCGCCCGTGGTCACTACTGTTTGGTCCGATGGTGACCGATGGGGCGCGCCGGGAGGAGATCCTCGAGACGGCCGCCGCCCTCTTCGCGTCGTCGGGCCTGCGCACCTCACTCAGAGAGATCGCGGACGCGTGCGGGATCCTGCCGGGCAGCCTGTACCACCATTTCGACTCGAAGGAAGCGATCATCGTCGAGCTCGTCGAGCGCTACCGCGACGACCTCGACCGCGTGGCCAAGGAGGCCCTGGACTCGCTGCACTCCCTCGAACCGGAGCCGGTCGAGGAGAGCATCATCCAGTTCGGCGAAGCGATCGCCGCGTGCGCGGTGCGCCATCGGGCGGCTTTGATCCTGACGCTCTACGACCCACCGAAGGTCACCGGTGACGAGCTGGTCGAGCTCTCACGCGAGACGCCGACCGCGATCGACGGCGCGATGCTCGAGATCTTGGGGGCCGGCGGCACGGCGGGTGCGATTCGCTCCGGCATCGACCTGGAGCTGCTCGCCGAGCGCGTGTGCCAGAGCATGCTGCACGTCGGAGTCGGGGCGTTCCACAGCAGCGCGCGGGCAAGGGGCGTCCCGGCGCAGAAGTGTCGCATCTTCCTGCACGGCGTCGCCGTGCGGCCGCCGTCGAAGGCGGCGCTCGACCGGTCGTCGGCCATGCGGGCCGCCCGTGAGGTCATAGCGGCGTGGAACGGAGTCACGCAGGAGGACGAGCGCGTTGCGCATCTCCGTTCGGCCGCACGTGCGGAATTCGGGCGTCGCGGCTACGAGGCGACCACGATGCGGGACATCTCTGCCGCGGCACAGCTCAGTACCGCGTCGGTGTACCGGATGTTCGGGTCCAAGGAGGATCTGCTCGCGTCGATCATGCATTCGTTCGTGGACAATGTGACCCGTGGCTGGGATGCGGTGCTGGAATCCGATGCTCCGGCGATCGAGCGGCTCGACGCGCTGATGTGGGTGAACACGAACCTCCTCGATCGGTTCAGCGAGGAGTTCAAGATACAGCTCGCCCTGCTGCGGCAGACACCACCCACCTCCCTGAACCTCGGTCGGACATTTGCGAAGCAACAGCGGCAGATGAAGGAGTTGCTCGCGACTGGCACTCGGGCCGGCGAGATGCGAATCGAGGGCGCGTCCGCCGACGCCCGCGTCTTCTCGATGATGGAGCTCGTGTGGATGCCGCCGAGCATCGTGCAGAAGGCGGGAGTCGGCCCGGCGCACGCGCTCGAGCGCGAGACGGTTCTGCGGGGAGCGGCGAAGCCCTCCTGATTCCGTGGGGTCAGCCCGCGATTCCCAGCCGCTCGCAGATGTCCGCGACCTCGTCGAAGATCGAGGACGGCACGGTGAACGGCTCGGTCGCGGAGATCTCCCCGATGTGCGCCGCGACATCGTCGGCGCTCGGCTTGCTGCCGGATTCGGCGAGCCAACCCTCACCGAGGCCGATGAAGACCCGCGCGTAGCGGCCGGCACAAGCCGAGAAGTTCTGGTGCGTGAGCTCACAGGCTCGGCTGGCGAGGAAGATGACAATGGGCACGACGAGCTCGGGATCGATGGCGCCGAGGAACGACGACTCGTCGGGAAGCTGCTCCCGGTCCCCGATCGTCTCGGTGACCATGCGCGAATATCCGAACGGGAGCACCGTGTTGGCGAGGATTCCGTGATCCGCGCCTTCGATCGCGATGACGTTCGCCAGGCCGACGAGCCCGGCCTTGGCGGCGGCATAGTGCGCCGACTCGGGCTG
>DATFVT010000282.1:0-3020 GCA_035260105.1 Acidimicrobiia bacterium | reverse complement strand
GCCAGAAGGTCACCATCGCGACCGGCATCCTCGCCATCGTCGCGCTCATCGTCGTGCTCCAGCTCTGGTTGTTCACCGCCAGCATGAATGCCTTCCTCGGCGGCGACACGCGGGTGCTCGCTCCCGCCGCCGCGGCGAGTGTCCTGTGTCTCGGGCTCAACCTGGGGCTGCTGCGCTACCTCTACGGGCTCGAGCGGTGACGGAACGGCGGTGATCGCCGACCTGCTCCCCGCGTACTTCGCGCTGGTGATGGCGACCGGCGTCCTGGCGATCGCCGCCGCGACGCTCGGATGGCAGGTCCTCACGTGGCCGCTCGTCGTGGTAGCGGCGATTGCCTACGTCGTCCTGTGGACGCTGAATGGACTGCGTCTTGCCCGCTACCCGGGGCGTGTACTCGCCGACCTGCAGGACCACGCGCGCGGGCCGGGGTTCTTCACGGTCGTTGCCGCCACGTGCATCCTCGGGACGGCGTGCGTGGTCGTCCTGCAGCGCCCGGCGGCGGCGAGCCTGCTGTGGGTGCTCGGCGTCGCCCTCTGGGTCGTCGTCATGTACGCCTTCTTCGCCGCGGTCGTCACGCGCGAGAACAAGCCATCGCTCGAGGCGGGCATCAACGGCGCGTGGCTGATCGCCACGGTCGCGACGCAGTCGATCTCGGTGCTCGGCTGCTTCGTGGCCGACCGGTTCGGCGCCGGCCGGGAGATCGTGCTGTTCGTGTCGCTCGCGATGTACCTCCTCGGCGCCATGCTCTACCTGAGCATCATCACGCTCATCTTCTACCGCTTCACGTTCGTGCACCTGACCGGCGAGGAGCTCACCCCGCCGTACTGGATCAGCATGGGGGCGGTCGCCATCACCACACTGGCGGGCTCCGTGCTGATCCTTCAGGCGGGCCAGTGGCCGCTCGTCCGGGAGATCCGACCCTTCCTCGCCGGCTTCACGCTGTTCTTCTGGTCCGCGGGAACGTGGTGGATCCCGTTGCTCCTGCTCCTCGGATTCTGGCGCCACGTGCTGCAGCGCGTGCCGATCGCGTACGACCCGCAGTACTGGGGGATGGTCTTTCCGCTCGGCATGTACACGCTCAGCACGGTGCGGCTCTCCCAGGCGCTCGATCTGCCCTGGCTGCTCGCGATCCCGCGCGCGTTCTTCTGGTTCGCGCTGGCGGCGTGGATGGCAACGTTCGCCGGGCTGGTCCGGCGGCTGTTCGCGAGGTGACGCCGTCGAGCGCACGCTCAGCCAGATGCTTGCCGCGCGGTGCGATCACTAAGCATCGTCGCGGAGCCGGTATCCGGCTCGCTCGAGTGCCCGTCGCAGCGCCGCCGTGACGCCGGGACCGTCGTTGTGCGGGCTCACGGCGATGTCGGGATAGGATGCCATCTTGCCGACGATCGTGTCGGCGTCGCCCGCGAGCAGGTCGTCGCACACGGCGTACAACCCGCCCGGCTCCTCCTCGAGCGCGTTGTGGGCGGTGAGAATGTGGCGCAGCGTCGCGACGATCGCCGGCGTCGGCGTCGGAACGAGCAGGGCGGCGATCGCGCCGTGATCGAGACGAAGTCGAGCCGCGAGGGCGAGCGGGTCACCGCCCCGTGCCCGTTGTGCGGCGGGGAGCAGGATCTTCTCCTCGATCGCAACGTGCCGAAGAAGGCCGCGGCGGAACTCCGCGTACGGTCCCGGGCCGATCGGGTCGGCCGCTGTCGCCTGCGCGAGGAACCCGTCCAGGCGGGCATGGTCGGCCGAGAGCCAGCCCGCGATCGGGCCTGCCGGGGGCAGGGGCACGCCTTCAGAACGGTGATCCATCGTCTGGCCCACTCGTAGTCGGCACGAACGGCAACCCGGATCAAGTCGGAACCAAGCTCGCCGTCGTGTGCCCTGGCGCAATCGCCTGGGAAGCGACTAGGCTGAGCACATGGTGCGGTGGCGGAGCGAGCCGTTCCGCGCGTTCTTTCCTCTTGGCGTGCTCCTCGGCTGGGTCGGCATCGGGCACTGGCTGCTGTACTCGGTGGGGATGACGACCACGTATTCGTGCATGCTGCACGGCCTCGTGCAGACTCAGGCCTTCCTGATGGCGTTCGCGGTCGGCTTCCTCACGACGGCGTTGCCCCGGCGAACGCAGGCGCCTCCGGCATCCGCGGGAGAGCTGTGGCTCGCCGCCGCGGCACTCACGACGACGGCCATCGCGGCGACGGCGGAACAGTGGGTGATCGCCGAGGTCAGCTACGTCGTGGTCTTGCTCGTCCTGCTCGAGTTCGCCGTCCGACGCTTCCTCGGGCGCACGAGTGATCGCCGGCCGCCGGCGGCATTCGTCCTCATCCCCTTCGCGTTCCTGCACGGTCTCGGTGGCGCAGGACTCATCCTCGCGTGGGCGGCATTCGGGGCGCCGGCGTGGACGGTGGCGCTCGGGAGGTTGCTCGTGGAGCAGGGTGTGTTTCTCTGCCTCGTCGTGGGAATCGGCGGGCTCGTCCTGCCGCTCATGGCGGGGGCGCCGCCGCCGCCCGACCTCGGGTCGTCCCCCCGCGAGCGCGGAAAGGCCGTCGCCTACGGTGTGGCAGGGACGATCATCCTCGCGAGTCTCCTGCTCGAGCAGGCGGGGTGGGTTGTGCTCGGCCCGCTCGTGCGAGCCGCAGTGGTCGCGACCGGCTTGGGCCTCGGGGGCGGCGCGTGGCGACCGCCGGGTCGGCCCGGCCTCCATCGCCAGCTCGTGTGGCTCGCCGTGTGGCTCACCCCGCTGGGGCTCGCATCGGCAGGCATCTGGCCCGACTATCGGGTCCCCGCGCTCCACGTGCTGTTCATCGGCGGCTTCAGTCTCCTCGCCTTTGGCGTCGCAACCCACGTGGCGTTGAGCCACCTGAACCTGGAACGTGAGCGCGAGGGCTCTCCTCTCGCCATCAAGATCCTGGGCGCCGGGATGATCCTCGCCCTGCTGGGACGGGTCGCGGCCGACTGGAGCGCGACATACTTCGAGCACCTCGGCGCTGCCGCGGCCGCGTGGCTGGTCGGCTCGGCTGCCTGGCTCCTCTTTCTCG
>DATFVT010000281.1:0-2174 GCA_035260105.1 Acidimicrobiia bacterium | reverse complement strand
CGGCGGCCAGTCCTCGTCAGGAGGCAGCGCAAAGCGAAATGCCTCCGACCAGTCGAGGATCACGTTCGTGAGCGCGAACACGTCCGGAGGCCATTCCAGGAGGTCGTTCGTGATCGGAGCGCCCGCGATCCTGTCCCAGGTGGAAGCGAGCGTCGGCTCGCTCTGGCGCTGATCGGTCCTCGTCTCGTCAGCTCCGAGCGTGCTCATCGGCTCTCTTCCGGAGGTGATCCTCTGCCTCGTCGGTCGCGGCGTGGAAGTGGAGGCGCGCACGACGCGCCGCACTTGGTACGAAGAAACTACTGCGACGCACGTCGAGATGAAGCCGACCGCGCCGGCTCGGTCTCGAAGCCGCGCACGAGCGCCTGGAGGGCGTCGAGCCAGATGCGCTCGGCGTTCAACGTGTCGAGCATCTGGCCCCGGACCTCCATCGACGCGAGACCCTCGGTCATGGCGTGCCAGGCGAGTGTCCGCTCGTGCACGCCCAGGCCGGGCGCGACCCGCTCGATCAGAGTCTGCAGCTGGCCCAACGCGCTGTAGGCGACCTGCCCGAACTCCGGCCCGAGCTCGAGGTCGGGGACGAGGCGCAGGAAGACCAGGCGATACAGCGACGGATGTCGCAGCACGGTCCGGCGCCAGGCGTTCATTGCCGCGTTGACGAGGTCGGCGGCCGGGTCGTCGGTGAGGGGAATGGCGTCGGTCGCCTCCCGCAGCTCCTCGAAGAACCTCATCGCCAGCGCTTCGAGGAGGCCCTGCTTGGAGCCGAAGACGCTGTAGACGGCCCGGGTGGAGGTCCCGACCAGCTCGGCGACGCGACGCACCCCCGCCGCGTCGGGCCCCTCCTGGTCGATGATGCGCTCGGCGGCGGCCAGCAGGGCCGCCCGGGTGGTTTCGTCGTGCTCCTTCGGTCTTCCCACGGTTGACACTGTATCGCGACATCGTTACGATACAGCGTATCGTTACAACGTCACGAAACCCTGAAAACCCCCGAGAACGAGGTGATGGACCATGAGCGAGAACAAGGACACGACATTGGTGCTCGGCGGCACCGGGAAGACCGGTCGCCGGGTTGCCGAGCGACTGCAGGCCCGGGGCGTCCCGGTCCGGATCGGGAGCCGCTCCGGCGAGCCGCCCTTCGACTGGGAGAACCGCTCCACCTGGCCGGCGGCGCTCGAGGGAACGGGTGCGGCGTACGTGTCGTACTACCCGGACATCGCGGCGCCCGGAGCGGTCGAGGTGGTCGCCTCGTTCGCCGACCTGGCGGTGAACAGCGGCGTGCCACGTCTCGTGCTCCTCTCCGGTCGCGGCGAGGAGGAGGCCGTGCGCGCCGAGCAGGCGGTGCGCGATTCGGGCGCCCAGCTCACGGTCGTGCGCTCCACCTGGATGATGCAGAACTTCAGCGAGGACTACATGGTGGACGGCGTCGTGAGCGGCGAGATCGCGCTCCCGGCCGGCGACACGCCCGAGCCCTTCGTCGACGCGGACGACATCGCCGACGTCGCCGTTGCGGCACTGACCGACGACAAGCACGTGGGCGAGCTCTATGAGCTGACCGGGCCGCGCCCACTGACCCTCACCGACGTGGCCGAGGAGCTCAGCACGGCGACTGGACGCGACATCCGGTACGTGCCCGTGTCGATCGACGAGTACGCGGCCGCCGCCGCCGAGAACGGCGTGCCGGCGGACGTCATCGCCATCCTCACGTACCTGTTCGGCGAGGTCCTGGACGGGCGCAACTCGCACCTCGTCGACGGCGTGCAGCGGGCGGTGGGTCGCGAGCCGCGCGATTTCCGCGATTTCGCACGGGACGCGGCAGCCACGGGTGTCTGGGACGCCCGCGTACCGGAGCCGCAGCGATGAGCGGCCGGTACGGCCGGGCCCTGACCGTCGTCGCGACGGTCGGGTCCGGCCTCGCGGCCGGCGTGTTCTTCGCCTTCTCGACGTTCGTGATGACGGCACTCGATCGCCTCCCCGACCGGCAGGGCCTGATGGCCATGCAGGAGATCAACGACGCCGCGCCGACACCCTGGTTCGTCGTCCCGTGGCTCGGCACGGCGGCGGTGTGCGTCGCGCTCGTCGTGATGTCGCTGCGACGGCACCGGGAGGCATCCGCGCCCTACGTCCTGGCCGGAAGCGCCCTGTATCTGGTCGGCACCGTCGTGACGTTCGCGTACCAC
>DATFVT010000280.1:0-8281 GCA_035260105.1 Acidimicrobiia bacterium | reverse complement strand
CTCGAAGTCGTTGCACAGCAGACCGGCCACCGCCGGGGTCACCGGTGGCAGATCCTGGGTGCCGGGTCCGGAACGGATTCGGGGCGGGCGGCGCCAGGCGGCGAGGGCGAGAAGGAGCAGCACCCAACCGACGGCGACCGCCGCCGCGCCGACGAGGATCGGCACCGAGAACGTCGTCTCGTCCGAGCTCGACGTGGCCGCGAGCACGCCGGCGATGAGCACGGCGCATCATCGCGTGCTCGCGATCCCGGCGATAGTGTCCGCCGCCATGAGGCGCGTCCCGCTCGCCCTCGGTGCGGTCCTGCTGTCGGGCTGCGGCTTCGAGTTCGGCGGCGGGCGCGGAGCCACCCGGCAGGGCCGCGACATCTTCGGCCTGTGGCAGGGGTCCGTGATCGTCGCGATCTTCGTCGGTGGCCTGGTGTGGGGACTGATCGTCTTCGCGATCCTGCGCTACCGGCGCCGCAACGACGACCTCCCGAACCAGGTCCAGTACTTCGTCAAGCTCGAGATCTTGTACACGGTCGTGCCCGTGCTCATCGTCGCGGTGCTGTTCGCGTTCTCGTACCGCACGCAGAACGAGGTCGACGCCCTCACTCACGATCCTGCGGTCACGATCGACGTGAAGGGGTTCCAGTGGCAGTGGCAGTTCCACTACCGGGACGAGGACGTCACCGTCACCGGCCTTCCCGGGCAGGATCCGACGATGGTGCTGCCCGAGGACCGCACGACGAGGATCGTCCTCACCTCGCCCGACGTGATCCACTCGTTCTATGTGCCCGGATTCCTGTTCAAGCGGGACGTGATCCCCGGTGTCGTGAACAAGATCGACGTCACACCACGTGATCGCGGCACCTTCACCGGCAGGTGCGCCGAGTTCTGTGGGCTCGACCACGCCAGGATGACCTTCGAGGTCAAGGTGGTGAGCTTCGCCGACTTCCAGTCCTGGGTCTCGGAGCGGCAAGCCGGTACGGGAGGGCGAGGGTCATGACGACGACGGCCGAACGCCCGGCGGCGCCCGCGCCTGCTGCCCCGCCCCCGCGGCGCAACATGGGGATCCTCCGCTGGGTGACGACGACCGACCACAAGGTCATCGGGCTGAGCTACATCACGACGTCGATCCTCTTCTTCCTCCTCGGTGGCGTGCTCGCGCTCGTCATGCGCACGCAGCTCGCCCGACCGGACCAGAACCTCGTCAGCCCCGAGACGTACAACGAGTTCTTCACGATGCACGGCAGCATCATGATCTACCTGTTCGTCGTGCCACTCGCCTTCGGGATCGCGAACTACATCGTCCCGCTCCAGATCGGCGCCCCCGACGTGGCGTTCCCGCGCCTGAACGCACTCGCGTACTGGCTGTACCTGTTCGGCGGGCTGGCGATGATCTCGGGCTTCCTCACCGCCAGCGGCGCCGCGAACTTCGGCTGGTTCGCGTACGCGCCGCTCTCCGGCGCCACCTACGCGCCGGGAGCGGGACCCGACCTCTGGATCGTCGGCGTGACCGTCACGAGCACGGCCGGGGTCCTCGGCGCCGTCAACCTCGTGACGACGATCTTCATGTTGCGCGCGCCCGGCATGACCATGTTCCGAATGCCGATCTTCACCTGGAACATGCTCGTCGTGAGCACGATGGTGCTCGTGACCTTCCCGGTGCTGACGGCCGCGTTGGCGATGCTGTTCGCCGACCGTCACCTCGGGGCCCACATCTTCGAGGTCCAGAAGGGCGGCACTCCCGTGCTGTGGCAGCACATGTTCTGGTTCTTCGGCCACCCCGAGGTGTACATCATCGCGTTGCCGTTCTTCGGCGTCGTGACCGAGATCTTCCCCGTCTTCTCCCGCCGTCCCATCTTCGGCTACAAGGGCATCATCTTCGCGACGCTCGCTATCGGCGGCCTCTCCGTCGGTGTCTGGGCCCACCACATGTTCGCCACCGGCGTCGTCCTGCTCCCGTTCTTCAGCGCACTGTCTCTGCTGATTGCCGTGCCGACCGGAGTGAAGTTCTTCAACTGGATCGGCACGATGTGGCGCGGTCAACTGCAGTTCAAGACGCCGCTCCTCTTCTCCATAGGGTTCCTCGTCGTCTTCCTGCTCGGCGGCATCACCGGCGTGCAGCAGGCGCTGGCGCCGGTCGACTTCAACGTCACCGACACGTACTTCGTAGTCGCGCACATGCACTACGTGATCATGGCCCTGGTGCTGGCCGCGTTCGGCGGCTTCTACTACTGGTTCCCGAAGTTCACGGGCCGGATGCTCGACGAGCGCCTGGGGAAGATCCACTTCTGGCTGTTCTTCATCGGCACCAACGTCACGTTCCTCGTGCAGCACCAGCTGGGGCTCGAGGGGATGCCGCGCCGCGTGGTGACCTACCGCGCGAGCGACGACTTCGGCGACCTGAACATGGTGTCGACGATCGGGTCGTTCATCCTCGCCCTGGGCGTGCTCGTCTTCATCTGGAACGTCATCCGTACCCTGCGGCGAGGCGAGCCGGCAGGAAACGACCCCTGGGACGGCCAGACGCTCGAGTGGGCGACGACCTCCCCGCCACCCGAGCGCAACTTCGACTCGCTGCCTCCGATCCGCTCCGAACGGCCGTTCTTCGACCAGAAGTACCCTGAGGCCGTCAGACGATGAAGGTCGAATCGTTCTACTACCTCGGCGTCACGGCGTTCTTCGTCGTGATCGGCACGATCTACTGGTTCTGGAGCTACGAGGACGCGGGCACGGTCATGCTCGCATCAAGCGCGCTGCTCGGGCTCCTGGCGGGTGGCTACCTCCTCTTCCAGGCGGCGAAGTTCCCGCCCCGTCCCGAGGACCGTCCCGACGCCACGCTGGCCGACGGCGCCGGCCTCGTCGACCAGTTCCCGGCGTCGACGGTCTGGCCCTTCGTGTTCGGGTTCGGCGCGACGGTGCTCGCCACCGGGTTCGTCTTCGGGGTCTGGGTCGTGCTCGGAGGAGCGATCGTGCTGGCGTTCGGCGTGATCGGCATGATCCGCCAGAGTCGCGACGTCGGCGGCTTTGCCGACCGACAGAGCAGGAGCCGGAGCTTGCGACGGCGACCAGAGAGCTCTGACACGACGCCGACCGAATAGACCCGAGCGCGACGCCGGCACTACGGCGTTCTCGCCGGCTCCTCGACGTCGACGTAGCCGCCCTCCTCGGTGCGCACGACGAGCTCGGCGCCGGGCGGCGCCTCGGGCTCACCCGCTCTCGGGCTGCGGGCGGCGAGCTCCTTGCAGAGCCGGTACGTGAAGAACCCCGAGACGATCGGAACCACGAACAACGCGGCGCGCAGGAGGTTCGTGATCAGGTTCACCGAGACGCTGAACCGGGCGGCCAGCACGTCGTTGCCCCCGGCGACGAACAGCACCACGTAGAACGCGAGCGCGGCCACGCCGATGGCGGTCCGGACGGGCCGGTCGCGCGGCCGGTCGAGCAGGTGGTGCTCCTCCCGGTTCTCCTTCGTGAAGCGACCTTCGAGGAACGGCCACGCGTACAGCAGCATGAACGTGATCCCCGGGAGCAGCACGCCCGAGAAGAACGGGTTCGGGATCTCGTGGCCGAAGGCGCGTATCTCCCACCCGGGGAGGAGCCGCAGCGATCCCTCGAGCCAGCCCACGTACCAGTCGGGCTGGGAGCCGGCGCTCACGGCCGCGGGCTGGAACGGGCCCCAGATCCAGACCGGGTTGATCTGGGCGAGGCCGCCCAGCGCGGCGCAGGCGGCGAACACGAAGAAGAAGAGCCCGATGGTCTTGGCCGTGAACGTCGGCCACAGCCGGGCGCCGACGACGTTCCTTTCCTTGCGGGCCCGACCGGGGTACTGCGTGTGCTTCTGGCGGACGAGGAGCGCCAGGTGGGCGCCGAGCAGCACGGCGATCGCGACGGGGACGATCAGGATGTGGATGACGAAGAAGCGCGTGAGCACCTCGTTGCCGGGGAACTCGCCGCCGAAGATGAGGAACGCGGTCCACACGCCGACGACGGGGACCGAGATGACGACCGAGTAGGCGATGCGGAGGCCGGTCCCCGAGAGCTGGTCGTCGGGGAGGGAGTACCCCGTGAAGCCGTTGGCGATGGCGAGGATGAGCAGCGTCACACCGATCATCCAGTTCAGCTCGCGTGGCCGCCGGAACGCGCCGGTGAAGAAGATGCGCATGAGGTGGGCGATGATCGACCCGACGAAGATCAGCGCCGCCCAGTGGTGGATCTGTCGCATGACGAGGCCGGCCCGCACGTCGAAGCTGATGCGCAGAACCGACTCGTAGGCCTGCGACATCGTCACGCCCTTCAGCGGTGCGTAGCTGCCGTGATAGACGACCTCCTTCGTCCCCGGCGTGAAGAAGAAGGTGAGGTACACGCCGGTGAGGATGAGGATGACGAAGCAGTAGAGCGCCAGCTCGCCCAGCATGAACGACCAGTGGTCGGGGAACACCTTGTTCAGCGCGGTGCGGACGAAGCGCGCGGCGCCGAGCCGCTCGTCGAACCACCGCACGAGACGCTTGACGATCACGTGCCGCGATCCCAGAAGCCGGGGCCGACGGGCTCGGTGTAGTCGCTGCGGGAGCGCAGCATGCCGTCGTCGTCGACCATGAGCGGGAGCTGCGGGAGCGAGCGCGTCGCCGGCCCGAAGACGGGCTCGGCGCCGTCGGGGACCGAGAACGTCGACTGGTGACACGGGCACAGCAGCTTCTTGAACTGCTGCTGGTACAGGCCGACGGGGCAGCCGGCGTGCGTGCACACCTTCGAGAACCCGACGTAGCCCTGTGGTCCCCAGAGCTCGCGTCCCGGCTTCGTCACGACGTCGTCGCGGGACAGCCGGATGAGGATCGTCTGCGAGTCCTCGACGTCGACGTGTCCCTCGGGGAACACCGTGATCGCCCCGCCGACGTCGAGCGTGTCGACACCGACCGGCTCGCCCTGCTCGTCGACGACGCGCGACCCCCGCCGCCACTTGGTGCGGAAGAGCGAGTTGCCCGGGCTCGGTCCGAGCGAGCGAATCGGGAACAGCGCCGCGATTCCGATCGCGCCGGCGGCGACGCCGAGCATCTTCAACAAGAACCCCCGGCGCGACAACCAGCCTTCGCCGCGCTCGAAGTCGGCGGCAAACGCCGCCTTGTCGTCGTCGTCCGAGGGGAGGATCTCCCGCTCCTCGACGTAGGGACCCTGGGGCAGCAGGTACTTGGCGACCTGCACGAACCCGTAGCCGAGCCCGACGAGCGCGATCGCGAGGAGGGAGCCCTCCAGCTGCTCCTGGCCCCCGAGCACGAAGTACACGACGGCGAGGCCGAGCGACGCCGCGGTGGTGATCCCGAAGCCGATCGCGATGCGGTTCGTGACCTTCCGCTCTTGGGCGTCGTCGATCTCGTTCACTTCTCGTCCTCCGGCGGCGCCTCGCGCACCGAGCGCGGTTCGATCCAGCGGGTGATGAGCATGAGCGCGCCCAGCCCGACCAGGATCGCGACCAGGCCTTCGGTGATCGGCCCGACCAGCCCTAAGGACAGGCCGCCCGGATCCTGGGGCTTCTTGAGGTACTCGACGTAGCGCACGATCGAGTTCACCTGTTGCTTCGTGAACGTCCCCGGCCCGAACACGGGCATGTTCCCCGGGCCCGTGCGGATGGCCTCGGCCACCTCGACAGGCGTCGAGCCGTGGAGCGTCGGCGCGTCGCGCCCGACGCTGAGCGCGCCGCCGTTGCCCGCCGCGCTGTGGCAGGCGGCGCAGTTGTCGAGGAACAGCTGGCCGCCCTCCTGCAGGTCACCGGGCGGATTGTGCACGTCGGGAATGGGCGGCCCGGGCCCGAGGGATGCCACGAACGCGACGAGGTCGTCGATCTCCTGGCGCGTGTAGGGCGAGCGCTTGGTGACCGACTGCCGGTCGGGCGCCGTGTTCGGCATACGTCCCGTCGACAGCTGGAAGTCGGCGGCGGCGGCGCCCACACCCTTCAGATCGGGGCCCTGGTCGGTCCCTTCGCCATTCTGCCCGTGGCACGACGCGCAGCCGGTGAGGAAGAGGCGCTGTCCGCGTTCGGCGTTGCCCTGGCCCTGGTGGCGCGGCGGTTCCGTCGCACCCGCCGTGTGCAGGCCGATGGCGAGCAGCCCCGCGCCGATCGCACCGGCCACCAGCACCACGACCATCCGGCGAGGCATCCGCTTGGCTCCCTCGTCACCGGATGATGAAGATCGTCGTGAACAACCCGATCCACACGACGTCGACGAAGTGCCAGTAGTACCCGATCGAGTCCACGGTGGGGTTCCGGCGCGCGAGCGGTCCGGGGCCGGTCGCGATCGCCAGCGCGACGAACATGAGCAGCAACCCGGCGGCGACGTGAAGCGCGTGGAAGCCGGTCATGAGGTAGTAGATCGAGCCGTACGAGTTGGACGAGATCTGGAAGTCGAGGGACAGGAACTCCCGGATCTGGTTGGCGAGGAACAGCAGGCCGAGCCCGAACGTGATCAGGATCCAGCGGATCATGCCGGCGCGGTCGCCGCGCTCGAGGGAGCGGACGGCGAGGATCATCGTCCCACTGGACGCGATGAGGAAGACGGTGAAGATCGCCGACAGCAGCGTCTCGAGCTCCACCCCCGGCGGAGGCCACTGCCGCGCTTCGGCCTTCAGCGTGAAGTACGCGGCAAACAGGCCGCCGAAGAACATGAGCTCCGACGCCAGCCAGACGACTGTGCCGACGGCCAGCATGGAGGGCTGCTGCCGGGGTTGCGTTTCGGCCGCCGCTACACCCTCCGCCGCCACGGGCGACACCTTGGCACAGACAAGGCCGCCGGTGAAGGTTTCCCGTTACGGTGACCGGCGTGATCGCGCTGGCCGGGCTCACGGTCGCCCTCGCCGCGCCTGCGGCGCCGTCGTGGAGCACGCTCGTCACCGACTGGTCGCTCGGTGTGGCATTCCCGTTCGTGCTCGCGGCAGCGGCGCTGTACGTGATCGGCGTGCGGCGGCTGCACGCGCGCGGCCGGCCGTGGCCGGCGGGCCGGACCGTCCCCTTCCTCGTCGGCCTGGCCGTGATCCTCGTCGCGACCGACTCGGGGCTGGCCGCCTACGACCAGATCCTCTTCAGCCTCCACATCGTCCAGCACATCCTGCTCGGCATGGTGGCACCCCTGCTCCTGGTGCTCGGCGCCCCGGTGACGCTCGCGTTGCAGGCGAGCTCCCGGTCGTCGCAGCGTCGCATCCTGCGGGTGTTGCACAGTGCGCCCGCGCGCGTGCTCACGCACCCGCTCACCGCATGGTTGCTGTTCGGCTCGAGCATCGTGACGCTGTACTTCACCTCGCTGTACGAGCTGTCGTTGCGCAACGGCTGGTTCCACGTCGCGACACACGCGTACTTCGTGCTCGCGGGGTGCCTGTTCCTCGCTCACGTCGTCGGGCTCGATCCGATCCCGAACGCCATGGGATACGGCGCCCGCCTCCTCTACGTCGTCGTGTTGCTTCCGTTCCACACCTTCGTGGGAGTGGCACTGCTCACGATGAACACCGTGATCGCCTCCGGCTGGTACTCGCAGGTGGAACGCTCGTGGGGCGCACGCCCCCTCGCCGACCAGCGCACCGGCGCGGGGCTGCTCTGGATCTCGGGCGAGCTGTTCGGGCTGCTGTGCATCGGCATCGTCGTGTACCAGTGGATGAGCGCCGAGGAGCGGGCGGCGGCTCGCCACGACCGCCACCTCGACGCGATCGAGGCCGCCGAGGCGTCCGCCTCGCGGGGTGATGGGTAGCATCGCCGGAGCCGGGCCCGCGACCGCGAAGGGATCGTCTCCATGGAAGTCCGCATCGGTGTCGTGCACACGCCGAAGGAGCTGACCCTCGACCTCGACGGTGATGTCGAGGCGGCGTTCAAGACGATCGACAAGGCGATCAAGGGCGGCGAGACCATGGTCTGGCTCACCGACACGAAGGGCCGTCGCGTCGGTGTCGCCCTCGACAAGCTGGCTTACATCGAGGTCGACTCGGAAGAGGGATCGAAGCGGGTCGGCTTCGGAAGCATCTGACCCGTGCGACCCGCGCCCGACCTCCTGGCGCGGCGCCTGCTGTTCTTCACCGGCAAGGGCGGGGTCGGCAAGAGCACGGTGGCGGCCGCGACCGCGCTGCTCGCCGCCGATCGCGGTCAGCGCGTGCTCGTGGTCGAAGCCGATGCCAAGGGTGCGATCCCCGGCCACTTCGAGCAGCCGACGGTCGGTTTCCAGCCGCGTGAGGTGTACCCGGGCGTGTGCGCGATGGAGATGCGCACCGAGGACTCGCTGAAGGAGTACCTCAAGCTCAACCTGCGCGTCCCGGTCCT
>DATFVT010000279.1:0-2972 GCA_035260105.1 Acidimicrobiia bacterium | reverse complement strand
AGCTTGATGCGGAGCTCGGACGCCGCGATCCGGTTGGCGCCGTTGCCGACCACGGCCCAGTAGCGCTTCGACGGGGCGTGACGCTGCGCGACGCCGGCGATCGCATCGCGCGTCGCGATCACCTCGACCATCCGATCCGGGAGCTCGCGCAGGGCCTCGAGCAGCTCGTGGCTGCGCCCGTCGTCGCCCGGGCCCGCTTCGCGTGCGATCGCCAGCGCGAGCAGGAACCCGGCCGCGAGCTGCGAATAGAACGCCTTCGTCGACGCGACGCTCATCTCGACGTCGCGGCCGTCGGACGTGTACAGGACGCCCTCCGACTTCTCCACGAGGTCGCTGTTCCGCCGGTTCACGATCGCCACCACCGACGCACCGCGGGCACGGGCAAGGTCGACGGTGCGGTTCGTGTCGGTGGTCGTGCCGCTCTGGCTGATGGCGACGACGAGCGTGTCGCTCATGTCGGGACGCAGGGCGAATCCCGACAGCTCCGTCGCCGGCATCGCGTCGACGAGCAGGTTGGGCGTCGCACTCCGGAGCGCGGCGGCGAAGCTCTGGCCGGCGACGGCGGCGGTGCCCTGGCCGATCACGACGACGCGGCGCAGCCGGCCGTCGCGCAGCCGACTCCGCACCGCGTCCGGCAGCGACTCCGAACCGAGCTCGGCGCTCAGGCGACCATCGGCGCCGGCCGCGATCCGGCCCCGGAGCGTCTTGCGGAACGACGCCGGCGCCTCGGAGATCTCCTTGAGCAGATAGTGGGGAGAGGCGCCGCGGTCGATGTCGCGCGTGGTGATCTCGGCGTGCTGCAACTCGCCGTCGGCGACGGGCAGCGCCGTGCCGTCGTAGGCGAAGCGCCGGAGCCCGGCGAGCTCGCCCGCCGAGTCGGCGTCGAGGGTGACGATCTGGCCCCGGGTGGCCCCCGGGCGCTGGGGGTCGGCCGGGGTCTCGCCGTCCATGCGCAGGTAGGTCGGCGTCTCCTCGACCAGCCCGTAGGGCTCGCTCGCCACGACGAAGGCGTCCTCGGCGAACCCGACGTTGAGCGCCTGCCCGCTCCCCCGCAGCGCGAGTGCCACCCGCTGCGGCCGGTCGGCGGCGGCCGCCGCGATCGCGACCGAGCCTTCGAGGGACGCCACCGTGGCGCGGAACGCCTCGTCGATCTCCTCCCCGGCGGCGAGCCGGCGTGAGACGAGCGTGGGGATCACCTTCGCGTCCGTGGTCATCTCGGTCGGGACGTCGAGCCGTTCGATCGCCGCGAGGTCGGCGTAGTTGTCGACGTCGCCGTTGAGCGCGCCGACGACGTAGGGGCCGTCGTCCCGGTCGACCTCCTCGCTGTTCACCGGGTGCGCGTTGGCTTCGGAGATGATGCCGACACTCGCCCACCGGGTGTGGCCGAGCACGACCGCGTGCGCGGTGTCAGCCGCCACGGCCCGGTGGAGCAGGTCGTCGGCGCCGATGGCGGCGCGCAGCGCCGCGGTGTTGTCGCCTAGCTCGCCGATCTCGGCCGCCGCCTTGTACACGAAGCTCAGTGCATCACCGGCGCGGCGCACGGCTCGCGACCCGAAGAGTGGGTCCCTCCGCTGGTCGAGCAGGCGTGCGAACGCGGGATCGTCGACGTCGAGGGCGTGGTCGTGGACGAACACGTGGAGGCCGGCCGAGTCACGGCCTCGGACCTCGAGCCGGTCGAGCGCCGACAGCGCGACCTGCACGGACGTGAACGCCTCGATCGCAGGCCGCGACGGATCGGAGCCGCTCAGGTCGGCGACGGCCCGGGCCGTGCGCAGCCGGTCGTGCCCGACGGCCCAGACCGCGTCCTTTAGGCGCACGAGGGCGGCGTTGACATCCTCGAGCTCGACCGTCGACAGGTCGGCGGTCAGCGCGGTGCTGTTCGCGTCGAGGGCCGCCTCCACGCGGTCGGCCGCGAGCTGGAGCTGCTCGACGTGGCGCTCGATGCCGGCCGTGAGCGCGTCGTCGGCGAGCAGCGCCTGCACGCCCGGCGCGCCCTTCAACTGTGCGTCGACGACCTCGACGTGCGTGGCCGCCCGCGCCAGCGCGTCGGGGTCGGCGCCCTCAACGTCCTCGAGCGCGGCGACGCCGCGCGCGAGCTCGCCGAGCAGATGGGAGCCGTCGGGCGGCATCCGGCCGCTCGACCGCCGCAAGACGGCCACGATGCCGCACATAGGCAGTCCAGGTTACGCCGCCCGTGGTCCGAACGGGCCCCGAGGACGAATCATCCCCGAGGTCTCCGACCGCGGGTCCTCGCCGTGCACCGGCTGAGCGCGCAACGCGGCGGCAAGATCTCGCGGCTCGACGAGGACCGTCCCGACCTCGCCGAGTTCGACGCCTTCTTCGGCTCGCCGGTCGCCGGCCTGACGGCTAGGCGGGCGGGCCGCAGGCCCGTTCGACGGCGGCGGCCAGACGCGTCGCCGCCGTCTCCGCCTGATCGGCGGTCGGGGCCTCGACCATCACCCGGACCACCGGCTCGGTGCCCGACGGGCGTACGAGCACGCGGCCGTCCGCCCCCAGCTGCTGTTCGACCGCTTCCAGCTCGGCGCGGAACGCACCGTCGCCGTCGAGCCCGGCCCGGTCGCCGACGTGCACGCTACGCAGCACCTGCGGAAGCGGCTCGACGACGGCCGCGAGCTCCGAGAGCGGCTGCCCGCGTCGCGCCATCACGTCCAGCAGCGCCATCCCGGTGAGCGTGCCGTCACCGGTGGTGGCGAGGTCGGCGAGGATCAGGTGCCCGGACTGCTCGCCGCCGAGTGCCAGCCCGCGCTCCTCGAGGGCGGTGAGCACGTTGCGGTCGCCCACCGGCGTCTCGACGACCTCGATGCCGCGCCCGGCGAGCGCGCGCCGCAAGCCGAGGTTCGACATGACGGTCGCGACCACGGCGTCACCGGGCAGCTCACCCCGTTCGTGCCGGTCGAGGGCGATGATCGCGAGCATCTGGTCGCCGTCGACGAGGTCGCCGCGCTCGTCGA
>DATFVT010000278.1:0-2531 GCA_035260105.1 Acidimicrobiia bacterium | reverse complement strand
TGCGCCGCCCTCGACGCCGTCTTCGGCGGCCTCGAGGAGGCCGACTGGAAGAGCTGGCGCCAGGCACTGGAGGTCAACCTCTTCGGCACCATGCAGATGACGCAGGCCGTGATCCCGTCGATGAAGGAACGGGGCGGGTCGATCGTGTTCATCGGCAGCCAGTCCATGTTCTGGTCCCAGCTTCCGCAGGCCGCGTACGCCGCTTCGAAGGCGGCCATCCTGGGGGCGGTCACCCACCTCGCCCGGGAGCTCGGTCCCTACCGGATCCGCGTCAACACCGTCGTGCCGTCGTGGATGTGGGGCCCGCCCGTCGAGATGTACGTCGACATGACGTCGAAGGCCCAGGACGTCGAACCGGAGACGATCGTGAGCGGGATCACCGAGAACATGCCGTTGGGCGAGATCCCGAGCGACGGCGACGTCGCCGAGGTCGTGGTCTTCTTCGCCTCCGACCGTGCCCGCATGGTCACCGGCCAGTCGCTGCTCGTGAACGCGGGCGAGTACATCCGCTAGCTACACGGGCGCACCCGGCGCGACGAGGGGCCAGGGGCGCTCGCGCTCGGCGGTGAGGGCGAGGTCGAGGAGGAGCGGCTCCTCGAAGTGGCGGGCGATCACCTGCAGGCCCACGGGCAGGCCGCGGGTGGCGCCGATCGGGATCGAGCACCCGGGGTTGCCGAACACGTTCGCCGGGATCGTCAGCGCGCCGTTGTTGCCGAGCTCCGTCTGCTGATCGCCGACCTTCGTGGGCAACGGGCCTTCCGCCGCGAACGCGACGTCCGGGTTCGCGGCCGCGATCACGAAGTCGACCTGGTCGAAGATCTCGGCCATCGCCTCGTTCATCGCGGTGCGGCGGTTCTCGATGCGGGCGCGGGCCTCGAGGTTGTACACCTCGGTCGCCAGCTTGAGCCCGAAGCCGATCTCGAGAGTGAGATCCGGCTCGCAGTCGGGGTAACGGTCACCGAGCAGCGCGAGGATCTCGGACAACCCCGACAGCGCCCACTCGTAGCCGAGCTCGGGGAGCTTCACGGGCACGTCGACGAGCTCGAGGCCGGCGTCACGCGCCAGGGCCTCGCCGTGGGTCACGACCATCTCGGCAACGTCCGGATGCACGACGGCGATCCCGAGGTCGGGTGCGATCACGGCCCGTTTGCCGCGCAGCTCACGTGTGCCGAGGCCGGCTTCCCAGCCGTCGACGCGCGCCAGGCTGTACGGGTCCCGGTGGTCGAACCCGTTCGTCACCTCGACGAACCGCGCCGTGTCGCGTACCGACCGCGAGACGCAGCCGAGCACCGCGGTGACGGAACCGAGCAGCATCTCGGGGCTCTTGGGGATCCGGCCGTACGTGCACTTCAACCCGAAGAGCCCCGTGAACCCGGCGGGGATGCGCAGCGATCCCCCGCCGTCGCCGCCGGTGCCGACGGTGACGAGCCCGCCGGCGACCGCCGCCGCTCCGCCTCCCGTGGAGCCGCCGGGGGTGCGCGAGACGTCCCACGGGTTGCGGCTCACGCCGTTGAGGTTCGTGCGCGTCAGGTTCACACCGCCGAACTCGCTCGATGTGGTCAAGCCGGCGAGCACCGCGCCTGCGTCGCGCAACCGGTGCACGAGCGTGGAGTCGTGGGTCGCGACTTCGTCCTTCAGCGGCACACTCGCCTGCGTGTACGGCCAGCCGGCGACGGAGTCCAGCTCCTTCACGCCGACGGGTACACCGCCGAACGGCCGGTTCACGTCGGCGCGAGAAGCGGCTTGGCGCGCCGTCTCCGGCTCCAGGTACGAGAACGCGTTGAGATCAGAGGCCTCGACGGCCGCAAGGGTGGCCTCGAGCTCATCGAGGGGCGTGCGCTCGCCGGAGCGGAACGCGTCGACGAGCGAGCACGCATCGCCCAGCCACGGCGTGTCCGTCACTGCTGCTCCGCGCGCCATACGGCCGCGACCTCGGTTGTCGTCGTCAGCGTCGCCACCAGGCTCAGCGTGTTCTCCAGCACGGCGTCGGCGTATTCGGCGGGGATGCCGGCGACCGCGTCGCGCGGCATCACGAACTGGTAGCCGCGGTTCACGGCGTCGAACGCGAAGTTCGTCATGCCGACGTTCACCGACACGCCGACGCCGACGATGGTGGTCACCCCGAGGTTGCGCAAGATCGAGTCGAGCTCCGTCCCCGTCATCGGCCCGAGCCCGTGGTGCCGGGGCAGCACGAGGTCCCCCGGATCCACGCCGATCTCGTCGGGTGGCCGCACCGCGGCCGACCCCGGGGTGAGCTGCACCGGGGACCTCTGCGCGCCCATGAACAGCCGGGCGTTGCGGTTCGCGCCCTTGCGGTCGGCACGCGTCTCCGCGGTGCAGTGCACGACGGGGACTCCGGCCGGCCGTGCCGCCGTCGCCAGCGCGGCGCAGTGCGGGACCACACCCGCCTTCGCCGCCTCGGCCGCCAGCAGCGGCAGCGCCGACTCCTCGCCGACGACGCCGTTCTGGACCTCCTGCAGCACGAGCGCGGTGTGCCCGGGCGCGACCAGCTGTTGCAGGTCGAGTGGCAT
>DATFVT010000277.1:0-9783 GCA_035260105.1 Acidimicrobiia bacterium | reverse complement strand
CTGCCGGGGAGGATGCGCTCAGCCACCTCGCCCATCGCGCGCTCGATGCGGTGCAGCTCCTCCCATCCCCACCGGTACGCCTCGGCAAGGTCGAGCTCGATGCCGTTGAACACGCGAGCGAGGCGTCCGTACCGCTCGGCGCCGACGGCGTCGCGCTCGGCGGCGTGCGGCGCGTACTCGTCGGCGAAGAAGCGGGCGAGCGACGCGTACGCCTCCGTCGCCCGGCCTCCATGCTCGACGAGCGTGTCGCGCAGCGCCGGGTTGTCGATGCCGCACTCGTCGAAGCGGTCGACGAAGGTTGCGAAGAACGGACGCGTCCCGCCGTCGAGCCCGCTCCACGTCTCGGCCTGGCGCATGCACTCGACGGCCTGGCGGCGTGCGGCGACGAGCCCCTGGCGCACGCCCTCGGTGAGGCTGTCCTCGTAGGACGCGAGTCCCTCGGGCACCAGCCCCATGCGGCCGGCGACGACCTCCCAGTCCGCCTCCGTCTCGGTCGGCATCATGTCGAAGACCATGCGCACCGCCTGGACGGGGCTGGCGATGACGTTCAGCTCGCGCAGGTGCTCGCCCGTGTCGTACAGCTCGATGCTCGTCTCGAGCGCCTCGCGCAGGACGTCGGCAGCGACCCGATCGGGCTCACCGTCACGAGGCGCGGCCTCCAGCGCACGCAGGGTCGCGCGATCGTGCTCGTTCCGTTCCTCGAAGCCGTCGGGCGAGAAATCCGTCATCTCGTCGTCGTGGCCCGCAAGGCCCTCGAGGGTCGCGGACACAGGGTCGAGCGCGGCGAACCGGTCGACGTACCGGTCGGACAGGTCGTAGATCTCCGACATGCGCCGAACTGTCTACCCCATGCGGGCACGACCGGCGCGCGGCGATACGGTCACTCCATGAGTGATGAACCCACACGGCGGGAGACCGACAGCATCGGTGAGGTCGAGGTGCCGGCCGACCGGTACTGGGGGGCGCAGACGCAGCGGTCACTGCACCACTTCTCGATCGGCGACGACCGCATGCCCAAGCCCGTGATCCGGGGCATGGCCGTGCTGAAGAAGGCGGCGGCGCTGGTCAACCAGGACCTCGGCAAGCTCGCGGCCGACGACGCGAAGCTGATCGTGCAGGCCGCCGACGAGATCATCGACGGGCTCCACGACGACGAGTTCCCCCTCTACGTCTGGCAGACGGGCAGCGGCACCCAGACGAACATGAACGCCAACGAGGTCATCTCGAACCGGGCGATCGAGCTCGTCGGAGGTGACCGAGGCAGCAAGAGCCCGATCCACCCGAACGACCACGTCAACATGTCGCAGTCGTCGAACGACACCTTCCCGACCGCGATGCACATCGCCGCCGCCGAAGAGGTCGTGCACCGGCTGATCCCGTCCGTCACCGCCCTGCGCGACGCGCTGGCCGTGAAGGCCGGGGAGTTCCGCGACATCGTGAAGACGGGCCGCACGCACCTCCAGGACGCGGTACCGCTGACGCTGGGGCAGGAGTTCGGCGGCTACGTCGCCCAGCTCGACGCCGACCTCGAGCGCGTCCGGCTCGCGCTACCCGGCTTGTACCAACTCGCCATCGGGGGTACGGCCGTGGGCACGGGCCTGAACGCGCCGCCCGGTTTCGACGAGCGGTGCACGGCCAAGATCGCCGAGCTGACCGGACTGCCCTTCGTGCCCGCGCCCAACAAGTTCGCCGCCCTCGCGGCCCACGACGAGATCGTGTTCGCCAGCGGCGCCCTCAAGACGCTCGCCGCGTCGCTGATCAAGATCGCCAACGACATCCGCTGGCTGGCCTCCGGCCCCCGCTCGGGGTTGGGCGAGCTGATCCTGCCCGAGAACGAGCCCGGCTCGTCGATCATGCCCGGCAAGGTCAACCCGACCCAGAGCGAGGCGATGACGATGGTCGGCGCCCAGGTGATCGGCAACGACGCCGCCATCGCCTTCGCGGGCTCGCAGGGCAACCTCGAGCTCAACGTGTTCAAGCCCGTGATCATCTTCAACTTCCTGCACTCGGTGACGCTCCTCACCGACGCGTGCCGGACCTTCCGCGAGTTCGCGATCGAAGGCGTCGAGCCGAACCTCGAGCGGATCCAGGAGAACCTCGACAACTCGCTGATGCTGGTGACGGCGCTCACGCCGCACATCGGGTACGACAACGCCGCCGAGATCGCCAAGCACGCGCACAAGCACCGCAAGACACTCCGCGAGTCCGCCGTCGAGCTCGGTCACCTGACCCACGAAGAGTTCGAGCGGTTGGTCCGACCGGAGAAGATGACCAGACCGGACGAGGCGTGACGGGCGCCCCCGCCCGTCGGCAATACTGATCGTCCACCCCGACGAGGAGGACACATGGCGATCTACGAGGCGGAGGTCGAGGCGCTCGACGGGAGCCCGGCCGAGCTCGCTGATTACCAGGGCAAGGCGCTGCTGATCGTGAACGTGGCGTCGCAGTGCGGGCTCACCCCGCAGTACTCGGGTCTCCAGGAGCTGCACGAGCAGTACGGGGACCGCGGCTTCGCCGTGCTCGGCTTTCCCTGCAACCAGTTCGGCGCCCAGGAGCCCGGCACCAGCGACGAGATCGCGGCGTTCTGCGAGACGAGCTACGGCGTCACGTTCCCGATGTTCTCGAAGATCGAGGTGAACGGCGACGGGCGTCATGCACTCTACGAGCAGCTCACCGCTTACGCGGACGACGAGGGCGAAGCGGGCGACATCCAGTGGAACTTCGAGAAGTTCCTCGTGTCCGCCGACGGCGACGTCGTGCGGCGCTTCCGTCCCCTCACGACGCCCGACGACCCCGCGCTCGTGGGCGCGATCGAGGAGCAGCTGGAGGGGAAGTAGCGCCCGTCCCGGTCAGGACGCGGCCGGGGCGGCGGCGTCCTCGGTGACGCCGGTCGTGAAGTCGAGCTGCTCGCCCTCGGCGAGCGGGAAGTGGCAGGCGGCGAAGTGGCCGGGCCGGATCTCCCGGATCACCGGCTCCTCCTCGGCGCACTTCTGCTGCGCCTTCGGGCACCGGGTCCGGAAGCGGCATCCGCTCGGGGGTGCCACCGGCGACGGGATCTCCCCGGTGAGCGCGTCGCGCTCGTTGGGCCGGATCCCGGGGTCGGGCTCCGGGATCGCCGCCAGCAGCGCGGCCGTGTACGGGTGCACCGGGCGCTCGTAGAGCTCGTCCGGCTGGGCGATCTCACACAGCTTCCCGAGGTACATCACGGCGACCCGGTCGCTCACGTTCTTCACGACCGCCAGGTCGTGGGCGATGAACACCATCGTGAGCCCGAAGCGCGCCTTCATGTCCTGGAGCAGGTTCAGGATCTGAGCCTGCACCGACACGTCGAGCGCCGAGACCGGCTCGTCGCAGAGGATGAGCTTCGGCTCGGTGACGACGGCGCGGGCGATCGAGATGCGCTGGCACTGACCACCGGAGAACTCGTGGGGCCGCCGGCCCCGGGCCTGGTCGGGATCGAGGCCGACCGCGTCGAGCACCTCGTCGGCCCGCTTCTGACGGGACGCCTTGTCGCCGATGCTCCAGATGTCCAGACCCTCGGATACCAGGTCGCCGATCTTGCGCCGCGGGTTCAGGGACGAGATCGGGTCCTGGAAGATCATCTGCATCCGCGGCCGCTTCTTCCGCAGTGCCTCACCCTTGAGCTTGGTGAGGTCCTCGCCCTCGAACACGACGCTGCCCGACGTCGGCGGCGGCAGCTGGATCATCGCCCGGGCCGTCGTCGACTTGCCGCACCCCGACTCGCCCACCAGACCCAACGTCTCGCCCTCGAGGATGTCGAGGCTCACGTCGGAGACGGCGTGGACCTTCAGGCCGGACCGCCCGACGGGGAACTCGACGACGAGGTGCTCCGCATGCAGGAGCGTCTCGTCGGCCGCGCGGAGGTGGGCCGTGCCGCTGCCGGCCACGTCAGGTGACCCCGGCCTCGCTCGGCGGCGACGACGTCGGCGGCGCAGCGCCCTCACCGTCGGCGCTGACGGCGGCCGACACGCCGGCGGCCCGGTTGCGCGCCAGCGCGTCCTCACCCTCGGGTGTGCCCACCGGGAACCAGCACGCGAACTGGTGGCCGGGCACGTCGCTCTCGCGCAGTGGAGGCTCCTCCTGGATGCACTTGTCCTGCGCGTACGGGCACCGGGGCGCGAAGCGACAGCCGACGGCAGGGTTCACGAGCTGCGGCGGACGGCCCGGGATGACGTTCAGCCGGGTGTGGCTCTTGTCGGCGAGCTTCGGGATCGAGCGCACGAGCGCCTCGGTGTAGGGCATCTTCATGTTGCGGAACAGCACCGAGGTCGGCGCCTTCTCGACGATCTTGCCTGCGTACATCACCGCGATCTCGTCGGTGCGGCCGGCGACGACGCCGAGGTCGTGCGTCACGAGGATCATGGCCATGAACCGCTCACGTTGCTGGTCCTGCAGGAGGTCGAGGATCTGCGCCTGCACGGTCACGTCGAGCGCCGTCGTCGGCTCGTCGGCGAAGAGCAGCTTGGGCCCGCAGGCGAGGGCGATGGCGATCATCACCCGCTGGCGCAGGCCGCCCGACAGCTGATGCGGGTACTCGTTCAGCCGGCGCTTGGCCTCGGGGATGCCGACCGACGTCAGGAGCGCCTCGGCCAGCTCGTCGGCGTACGTGCGGGAGATGTCCAGGTGGTAGAGGAGCGACTCGGTGATCTGCTTGCCGACCTTCATGACCGGGTTCAGCGACGTCATCGGGTCCTGGAAGATCATCGCCATCTGGGAGCCCCAGATGTGACGCATCTCGTCGCCCGAGGCCTTCCCGATCTCGCGACCCTCGAACTTGATCGAGCCCTCGCGGATCACGTGCTTCTTGGGGAGCAGGCCCATCACCGAGCGCGACAGCACGGTCTTGCCCGAACCCGACTCGCCGACCACGCCGAGGGTGCGGCCCCGATCGAGCGAGAACGAGACGCCGTCCACCGCGTGGACGACGCCGCGTGGCGTCTGGAAGTACGTCTTGACGTCACGCACCTCGAGCAGCGGCCCTTCGAGCGTCTCGGTGGGGAACCGCTCGGTGGTGTCGGCGCGATCGTGTCGCCACCGGCGGATCAAATCGCCGCCTCCCGTACGTCGAAGCGCGCCCGAACGACGTCGGCCAGGTAGTTGAGCGACAAGATCGTGAGGAAGATGAACGCGGAGCCGACGAACACGATGTGCGCGGTGATGCCCTGGGTCAGGAAGTCCCGCCCGTCGTTGATGATCCCGCCCCAGCTCGGGTCGGTGATCGACAAGCCGATGCCGAGCAGGCGCAACGCCGCCTCGGCGGCGATGACAACGGCCACACCGAGCAGCGCGATCGAGAACATCGCGGGGAGCACGTTCGGCAGGACCTCGCGGGTCATGATGCGCCAGTTCTTCGCGCCCTGGGCCCTCGCCGCGGTGACGAACT
This sequence comes from Acidimicrobiia bacterium, assembly GCA_035260105.1. Taxonomy (GTDB): domain Bacteria; phylum Actinomycetota; class Acidimicrobiia; order IMCC26256; family JACDBD01; genus JALZAA01. The sequence continues at coordinate 4,379 of DATFVT010000277.1, read as the reverse complement.
CGCGCTCCGACCACACGAGCGTGTTCGCGCGCGTGATCCGGCCGAGGATCGGGACCGAGATGATGCCGAGGGCGATCACGAGGATCCAGAGGTCCGGGACGCGCCCGCGCAGCACCGCCGTCAGCGCCAACGCCAGGACGAGGGCGGGGATCGCCAGCATGATGTCGAGGAACGCGACGATCACATTGTCGATCTTCCCTCGGTAGAACCCGGCGAGCAGTCCGAGCAGCCCACCGAGCAGGATGCCGAACCCGACCGCACCGAAGCCGACGACCAGCGAGTTGCGGGCGCCGTAGATCGCGCGGGAGAGGAGGTCGTGACCGTTGCGGTCGCCGCCGAGCAGATGACCCTCGGCGAACGGCGTGGTCGTCCCCCCGCCGGGCTGGTTGATCGTGGAGAACGGAGCCTGACCGCGTTGGATCTCGGTGAACGTCTCGTTCGGGCCCGCGATCGGGAGGATCGGGGCGATGATAGCGGCGAGGATCAGCCCGCCGAGCCACACGATCGCCAGCCATGCGCCGAAACCGAGCCGCTTCTTGCGCGCCGGCTCGACCCCGGCCGTGATGCCGGCGACCTCGACTGTGAACGCGTCCGCGACGAGACCCGTGGTCTCCATCTCGTCGGCGAGCGCGGTGCCCGCCGACTCAGGCGGTTGCTGCTCGGGCATGGCGGATCCTGGGGTCGAGGACCGAGTACAAGCCGTCGACGAACGCGTTGAACAGCACGAACGCGAGAGCGATGAGCGCGACGTACGCCTGGACAGCAGAGTACTGGCGGGTGCTGACAGCCGTGACGAGCCCCAGCCCCATTCCGGGGAGCTGGAACACGAACTCGATCACGACGGCGCCGCTGATGAGGGCGCCGAAGTTCAGCGCCGCCGCCGTCAGGAGGGTGAAGCTCGACGGGCGCAGCGCGTGCCGCCAGAGGATGCGGCGGTTCGTCAAGCCCTTCGACTTCGCCATCGTGATGAAGTCCTCCTGGAGCGTCTGGATCATGTCGCTGCGCAGGAGGCGCATGTAGATCGCGATCTGGCCGATGGCCAGGCTCAACGCCGGTAAGAACATGTGCTTGAAGTGCTCGGCGGGATCGGTTCCGAACGCGACGTACTGCTGGGTCGGGAACCATCCGCCTTGGACCGCCAAGTAGAAGATGAAGATGAACGCGAACACGAACGCCGGGACGGCGATCGCGCCGAAGGCGAGCGCGTTTGCGATCTTGTCGAACCAGGAGCCGGCTTTGTACGCGGCGAGGATCCCGAGCGGGATCGCGAACAGGAGCGCCAGGATCTGCGCGTAGAAGATGAGCTGCAGGCTGACACCCAACTGCTTGCTGATCGAATCCTTGACGGGCAGGTTCGTCGAGTAGTCCTTTCCGAAGTCGCCCTGCACGAAGTCGAACAGCCAGTTCTTGTATTGCACCAGGAACGGCTCGTTCAGCCCGATCTCCTCACGGATGGGCTTCAGCTGCTCCTCGGTCGCGAACGGCTTCTGTGTCCGCGCCGGGTCTCCCGGCGTCAGGTGGATCAGCGAGAACGAGAAGAACGTGACGACGAGCAGGACGATGACGAGTTGGAGCAGCTTCCGGCGGCCCATCCGGGTTCCCAGCGCGAGCGCCAGCACGGCGAGGACGCCGAGGATGATGAGCGCCATCAGCAGATAGGCCAGGATCGTCCCGATCGCGTCCATCGTCAGCCCGGTTCTCCGGTTGCCTTCAGCTCCGGTTGGTCAAGCGTTCCTTGTCGTTCCTTCCGTGAGTGCTACTTGCTGATCCAGAGCCCCATCACCGGCTCGACGCTGGCGATCGGTACGCCACGGGCGCCGCCGTCGCCGGACGCGTTGGGCCCGGGCAGGTCGGGCCCGGCGAAGCCGTTGACGTTCGTCTTGCCTGCGAACCCCCACAGGGTCAGCCAACCCCAGACGTTGTACGCCTTCTCGGCGAACTGCTTCCCGATGTCCTGGTAGAGCGCCGTCCGCTTGCTCTGGTCGGTCTCCGATCGGCCCTGGTCGAGGTCCTGGTCGATCTGCGGGTCGTTGATGCGCCCGAAGTTCACGAGGTTTCGGGTCTGCTGGCCGGTGCTCGCACTGGGCAGCGTGCTGTGCCACCAGACGTACAAGGTGTCCGGGTCGCCGCCGGGGAAGTTGCGCCACAAGATCGCGTCGAACTGCCCGGCGTCGCCTCCGCCCAGCGCGAAGTTGATGTACTGGCTCTGCTCGATCGGCGGGCGAAGCTCGACGGAGATGCCGGGGACCTTCTCGACTTGAGCCTTGATCGCCGCCGCCTGCTGCTGCGTGGTCGGGTCGGGCGTCGAGTCGAGCGTGAAGTGCAGTTCGCTCGCACCGGTCTCTTGCTTGTACTTGTTGACGTAGTCCTCGGCCTTCTTCGGGTCGTACGTCGGGAACCCGACGTTCTTCTGGTAGCCGAGCGTCTGCGGCGCGTAGGGCTGGTCCCAGGTCTGGCTCACGTCGTTGTTGGTCAGCTGGTTGAGCGCGTTGCGGTCGCTCGCGTACGCAACCGCCAGCCGGGCGTTCAGGTTGTTGAAGGGCGCCTTGCCCGCGTTCAGCATCGTGTGCGAGATCTCGGCCGCACGATCGGACTCGAGCATCTTCACGGTGCCTGCTTTGGCGTCGTTGCGCAGGCCGGTGATCTGCTGGCCGTCGGTCAGGTGGATGAGGTCGAGGTCCCCGCCCTTGAGCCCGTTCACACGTTGCGACACGTCGGTGACGGGGCGGAACGTGAGCCGGTCGAGGTAGGGCAGTTGGTTGCCGTCCTTGTCCTTCTGCCAGTAGTTCGGGTTCTTCGACACCGTGAGGTGGTCATTGGGCACCCAGTCGTCGAACTTGAACGGTCCGGTGCCGATCGGGTTCCGGGGACAGGTGCTCTCGTCGTTCAGCTGTGCCGGCGCCGCCATCCCGAGACGGCCAGTGGACCACAGTGAAGCGGGGAACGCGACCCACGGCACCTTGGTCGTGACCCTCACCGTCATCGGGTCGACGACGCTCACATCTTGAACCTGTGGGAACACGAACTGGAAGAGGACGCCGTTTCGGAAACGGTCGAGGTTGAGCTTGACCGCATCGGCGTTGAACGGCTCCCCGTTGTGGAACGTGATGCCGTCGCGCAGAGCGATCGTCCATTGGGTGAAGTCCGGGTTGTGGTCGATCGACTTGGCGAGATAGGGGACGTACTCGCCCTTGTCGTTCGGGACGGTCAGCGTGTCGTAGATCGCCTGGAACACCTGGATGCCGCCCGCGGCCAGCTGGGCGGTGGGCGGGCAGAACCCGCCGAGCGTGTCGGCCTCGAGGCCGTACGTCAGCGATCCGCCCTCGACCGGCTTGCCGTTGTCCTTGGGGATGTTCGACTGGGCGCCCTGACCGCCGCCGCCGCCCCCACCGCCGCCTCCGCACGCGGCCGCGACGAGCGCCAAGCCCGCGCCGACAGCCACGATCCGAAGCCACCAATTGCGCGTCACGTGTCGGTACGAATCGCGCACTTCTCGCCCCCCAAATCCGTCGAGGCCTCCGCCCCCCGCCCCGTGCCCCAGAGGCCCCGGCCGCTTGACCGGCCAGTCCAGTGTGACGGCCGCCACTCTAGGTGTGTCCGGGCCGGTGTCAACCGCGGGAGGCCCCTGACGTGGGGATTCACCGGCGTGGAGAGGTCCGCCGGGTACCGTGCCGCGCGGCGACGGCGGTGGAGGGATCGATGCGGTGGCTGCGGGTGACGGGCACGTGCTCGATCCCACTCGACGAGCTGGAGTGGCGCTTCTCGGGACCGAGCGGGCCCGGAGGACAGCACGCGAACACCTCCAACACGCGTGCCGAAGTGCGCCTCGACGTCGCCGGGTCGCCGTCGCTGACGGAGTCGCAGCGCGCCCGCCTGGTGGAGCGGCTCGGACCCGCGGTGCGCGTCGTCGCCGCCGATACGCGGTCCCAGGCGCGCAACCGTGAGCTGGCGCTGGCTCGGCTCCGGGAGCGACTGGCCGACGCCCTGCGGACGCCGCGGGCGCGCCGGGCGACCGCGCCGACCGCCGCCGGCCGCCGCCGCCGGCGCGAGGCCAAACGCCGGCGCAGCGACCTCAAGCGTCAGCGGCGCACGCGTCCCGGGCTCGAGGACTGACGCCACGTGAACGCGCTGACCGACGTCCCGTGGATCGTCGCGGGCGCCCTGCTCGTGTTCATCGTGCTGGACGCGGCCGTTCGCTCGCTCGTGCTCCCACGGGGATCGGTCGTCACTCTGACGCGGATCATCTGGGTCAGCTCGCGCCATGTGTTCGACTTCTTCGCCCGAATGTCGAAGACGTACGAAGGGCGCGACCGGATCATGGCGCTCTACGCGCCGATCACGTTGCTGGTCCAGCCCGGCGTCTGGCTCGCGATGGTCGT
>DATFVT010000276.1:0-2843 GCA_035260105.1 Acidimicrobiia bacterium | reverse complement strand
GAGCGACGCTCTGCACGGCAAGGTGGAGACGATCGAACGCGAGCTGGGGCAGGGCTGACCGACGTGCGGTTCGTGCAGTACTACGTGGACTGCCTGTCGCAGGCGTCGTACCTGGTCGGCGACGAGGGGACGGGTCGGGCGGTGGTCGTGGATCCCCGGCGCGACGTCGACGTCTACCTCGACGACGCCGCCGCCCACGGCCTGAGCATCGAGCGCGTCATCGAGACCCACATTCACGCCGACTTCCTGAGCGGGCACCTGGAGCTGGCGGCGAAGACGGGCGCCGCCATCTCGTACGGGGCGGGCGCCGAGGTGGGCTTCCCCATGGAGCCGCTCCGGGACGGCCAGCGGCTCGGCCTCGGCGACGTCACGCTGGAGGCGCTGGCGACGCCGGGCCACACGCCCGAGTCCATCAGCATCGTCGTCCGCGAGCATCCCGACGACGCGGCGCCGTACGGCGTCCTGACCGGCGACACGATGTTCATCGGTGACGTGGGGCGACCCGACCTGTTGAGCGCGACCGGTATCGCACCCGACGACCTCGCGCGCGCCCTGTACCGGTCGCTGCACGAGAAGCTGCTGGTCCTGCCGGACGCGACACGCGTGTTCCCGGCGCACGGCGCCGGCTCGGCGTGCGGCAAGAACCTCTCCACCGAGACGCAGTCGACGATCGGCGAGCAGCGCCGAACGAACTACGCGCTCCAGCCGATGACGGAAGAGGCGTTCGTCGCGCTCGTCACCGAAGGTCAGCCGCTCCAGCCCGTGTACTTCTCGTACGACGCGCAACGCAATCGACAGGTGCACGCCCTGCTCGACGAAGAGGATCCCCCGCCGTCCTTGACAGTGGACGATCTCGTCGCGCGGCGCGACGCCGGCGCCGCCGTGCTCGACACGCGTGATCCGATCGACTTCGCCGCCGGTCACCTCCGCGGGTCGATCAACGTCGGCTTGCACGGGCGGTTCGCCGAGCTCGGCGGCGACGTGCTGGCGCCCGACCGTCCGGTGGTCCTCGTCAGCGAGCCGGGCACGGAGCTCGAGGCGAAGGTTCGCCTCGGCCGCGTCGGCTTCGACCGGATCGTGGGCGCGCTGGCCGACCCGCTGCGCGTGCTCGTCGAGCACGACGACCTCGTGGCGCCGAGCTCGCGTCTCACGGTCGACGAGCTCGACGCTCGCGCCCGCGAGGTCGGCGCGCTCCAGCTCGTCGACGTGCGCAACCCCGCCGAGACCGCCGGCGGCACGATCCCGGGCGCGGCCACGATCCCGTTGCCGCAGTTGACGGCGCGGATGGGCGAGATGGAGCCGGCGCGTCCTACGGTCGTGTACTGCGCCAGCGGCTACCGCTCGTCGGTCGCCGCCAGCGCGCTCGACGCCGCCGGGTTCGACGACGTGTCGGACCTCCTCGGTGGGTACGAAGCCTGGAAGCAACGCCACGACCCCGGGCAGGAGAAGGAGCCCACGGGATGACCACCCCCGACGTCCAGCACATCGACCCGGCCGAGAGCAAGCGCCGCGTCGACGCGGGCGCGTTGCTCCTCGACGTGCGCAACCCGGACGAGTGGCACGCCGGCCACGCCGAGGGCTCGGCGTGGATCCCGATGGCCGAGCTCGCCGAGCGTCAGGAGGAGCTCCCCGTCGATCGCGAGATCGTCGTGATCTGCAAGGTCGGCAGCCGATCGGCCCGGGTCGCGCAAGCGCTCGTCGCCGCCGGGTACGAGGCCGCCAACGTCGCCGGCGGGTGCGAGGCCTGGCAGGCGGCCGGCCTCGCGATCGTCACCGACGACGGCCGGCCCGGCACCGTCGCGTAGAGGCGTCGATGCCGCGCTACGTCGGCCAGCGGGTCCCGACCATCGCGATCGGCGGCGAGCTCGCCGACGACGTGTACGTGGACGTCCGCGATCCGGGCGAGTTCGCGGCCGGGCACGCTCCCGAGGCGCAATCGGTGCCGCTCGACCAGCTCGAGGCCAACCGGTGGACGTTGCCGATGAACCGACGGCTCGTCGCGATGTCGCGCCACGGCGAGCGCGGCGCCGACGCCACCATCGAGCTGCGCGAGATGGGGTTCCAGGCCGTGAACTACGACGGAGGCTTGGAAGCCTGGGTCGCCGGCGGCAAGACGATCGTCACTGACGGCGGCAGGCCCGGCCGGCTCGCCTGACCGTGCGGGGCGCGGCACGCGCAGTCGCCCTCGCGGTCGCGATCGCGGTCGCGGCCGCCGCGTGTTCGGGCGGAGGCGGCGGCGGTGATCGGAGCGACAGCAACCCGACCCGGCGGCCCGCCGACGTGGCGGCCCCGCGGGATCGGGCGGCGACGGCGGCGTCGCTGGCGCGCGTCGAGCGGGCCCTCCGCGACCCGACGACCCCACCGAGCGAGATCGACCGGCTCGGCGAGGAGCAGCAGCTCGCGTACCGCGCGCTCGTCGCGCATCCCGACTGGCTCGACGGCGTGCTCCGCCGCGTTCCCGCCGCCCTGCGGCCGATCGTGACCGCCAACGCGCACGCCGGGCGCGAGCTGCGGGCGCTCGGGCGCGAGGGGGCGCTCCCGGAGCAGCTTCCGGACTGGCGCATCGTCCCGCCGCTGCCGGTGGAGGTCCTGCGCGCCTACTACGGGGAGGCCGAAGCGGCCACCGGGATCCCGTGGGCGTACCTGGCGGCGGTCCACCTCGTGGAGACCCGGCTCGGACGCATCGAGGGAACGAGCAGCGCGGGCGCCCAGGGACCGATGCAGTTCATCCCGGCGACGTGGGCGCGCTACGGGCAGGGCGACATCAACGACAACCGCGACGCCATCCTCGCCGCCGCCCGCTTCCTGCAGGCGAACGGCGGACCGGCCGACATGGGGCGCGC
>DATFVT010000275.1:0-2998 GCA_035260105.1 Acidimicrobiia bacterium | reverse complement strand
GTGCTCGTGGACGAGAACCAGCCGCCGGTGCCGTTGACGCACGCGAGCCGTGCACCCGGCACCCGGCCGCCGGGGGCGTCGCCGCGCAGCTGGCGGACGGCTTCGACGAGCAGGAAGATCCCACGCATCCCGGGATGGCAGGCCGAGAGGCCGCCGCCGTCGGTGTTCGTCGGCAGCGACCCGTCGAGGCGGAGGGTGCCGCCCTCGACGAACGGACCGCCTTCGCCCTTCTTGCAGAAGCCGAGGGCTTCCAAGCTGAGGAGCACCATCGGCGTGAAGGCGTCGTAGATCTCGCACACGTCGATCTCGTCCGGGCCGACGCCGGCGCGCTCGAACGCCAGCGCGCCCGAGCGTGCCGCGGGTGACTCGGTGAAGTCCTCCCACTCGCTCATCGTCGTGTGCGACACGGCCTCGCCGGTTCCGAGGACCCAGATCGGGCGCGTCGGTAGGTCGCGGGCGCGCTCCTCCGAGGTGAGCACGATCGAGCCGCCCCCGTCGGACCGGATGCAGCAATGCAGCGTAGTGAGTGGGTCGGCGATCAGCGGCGTGTTGTTCACGTCGTCGATCGTGATGAGGTCCCGGTAGTACGCGTCCGGGTTGAACGACGCGTTGGCGCGCGTCGAGACGGCGATCTCGGCCAGCTGGTCGATCGTGGTGCCGAACTCGTGCATGTGCCGGCGGGCCGCCATCGCGTACTTGGCGATGAGCGTGTGGCCGAACGGCGCATCGAACTGCACGGGGCCCCTGCTCCCGAACGACAGGTTCGCCCGGCGGTCGCGCCGTTTCAGGTCGGCCCGCGAGGTCGAGCCGTACACGAGCACGACCACCTCCGCGTGCCCCTCGGCGATGGCCGCGGTCGCGTGCTCGACCATGAACTCCCAGGTGCTGCCGCCCACACCGGTGCCGTCGACCCAGGTCGGCCGGAGGCCCAGGTACTCCGCGACCTCGATCGGCATGAGCAGCCCGGTGCCGCTGGACGCGAACCCGTCGGCGTCGCCCTTCTCGAGCCCGGCGTCGGCCAGCGCCCGGCTGGCCGCCTGGTAGTGCAGCTCGAACGGCGACTTGTCGTCGACCCGGCCGCAGTCCGACAGCGCGGCCCCGACGATCGCGACGCGCCGACCCATCCCCGGGGCTATCTCGCGCGCCAGTCGATGCGCGTGCCCGACTCGAAGAGCTTCTGCCCCTCGGCGATCGAGTCCTGGTTCGTGCCCAACCCGACGTACGCGTATCCGAGCTTCAGCGCCTGGCGCGCACCGAGCTCGCGCGCACCCCAGATCGCGCGGACGGTGCCTTCGATGGCGAGCGGTGGTTGCGACGCGATGGCGTTCGCCGCCCACGCCGTCCGCCCGTGCAGCTCCTCCCTGGGCGCGACCTCCGAGACGAGGCCGATCTCGTAGGCGCGCTTCGCGGAGAGGCGCTCGTAGTTGCCGAGCAGAGAGAGGCGCATGATCTCGCCGAACGGCATGATCCCCGACATGTGGATGGGCTCGAACGCCGCCGTCATCCCGTACGTCACGTGCGGGTCGAAGAAGGTGGCGTGCTCGGCGGCGATGATGAACTCGACCTCGCCGAGCATGTAGAAGGCGCCGCCGCACGCAATGCCGTTCACCGCCGCGATCACCGGCTTCCACAGGTCGGAGCTCTTGGGGCCGATGTTGTCGCCCGGATCGTTGAACATGAAGGGCGTGCTGCCGGAACCGACCACCTCGGGATCCGTCGTCTCGTCGCCACTGCCGCCCATCTGCTCCATGCGGTCGATGCCGGTGCAGAAGGCCTTCTCGCCCGCGCCGGTCAGCACCACGCAGCGCACATCGTCGTGGCGGCGGAGACCGCGCCACAGCGCGTGGAGCTCGCGTTGCATCAGGGAGTTGAACGCGTTGAGACGGTCCGGCCGGTTGAGCGTGACCCAGGCGACGCCGTCCCGCTCCTCGTAGAGGAGCGTCTCGAAGTCGGTCTCCACGTCCGCAGACTACCGACGCTGCTGTGCCGCGATACCCGGGTTGACCGTGTGGAAGACGTACTTGTTGAGAGTGTTGCCGACGTCGGCGGCGTTCCAGCGGGCCGGCTGCCCTTCCGGATCGGTGGCGAAGAACTCCTCGCCCATCTGCCACGGCTGGTACACGCACAGAGAGTTGCCGACCATGCGCAGCACCTGGCCCGTCGTCGGCTTCGACTCGTCGGAGGCGAGCCACGCCACCGCCGGCGCCGAGTTCCCCGGGTTCATGCCGTCGAACTCGGCGTACTCCTCGGGGTTCTTGATCGTGATGTCCTGGCGGGCCTGACCGACCATGCGCGTGAAGCCGCCGGGCCCGATGCAGTTGGCGCGGACGCCGTAGCGCGTGAGCTCGAGGCTGGCGATGATCGTCATCGCCGCGATGCCCGCCTTGGCCGCCCCGTAGTTCGATTGGCTCGCCTGCCCCTGGAGGCCGGCGCTCGACACCGTGTTGACGATCGACGCGCTCGGCTGGCGCCCTTCCTTGGACTCGCCCCGCCAGTACGACGACGCGTGGTGCATGGTGTTCCAGGTGCCCTTGAGGTGCACGCGGATGACCGAGTCGAAATCCTCCTCGGCCATCGTGAAGAGCATCTTGTCGCGCAGGATGCCGGCGTTGTTCACGAGCACGTCGAGCTTCCCGAACGCATCCACCGCCGTGCCGATGATGTTCTTGGCGCCGTTGAAGTCGGCGACGTCGTCGTAGTTGGCCGCCGCCTCGCCGCCTCGACCCTTGATGACGTCGACGACGTCGTCGGCGGTGCGCTTGTCGGCGCCTTCGCCCGTCACCGAGACGCCGAGGTCGTTGACGACGACCTTCGCGCCCTGGTCGGCCAGCTCGATGGCCTCGCCCCGTCCGACGCCGTTGCCCGCGCCGGTGACGATCGCGACCTTGCCGTCCAACAGCCCCATTTGCGCGTCCTTCTCCCCGCGTTGAAAACTGACGTGGGCGTCACCGTATCGCGGTCGTTCACGCGTTCGTCAAAGCGCGGCGACCGCGCACAC
>DATFVT010000274.1:0-5973 GCA_035260105.1 Acidimicrobiia bacterium | reverse complement strand
GCAGCGGCATCACGGGGGGCTCCGATGGCACAGCCGGCCGGCGAGACAGTCGACGCAGTCGACCAGCCACTCGACTTCTTGAGCGTCGCGCTCACTCCCGAGTTCCGGGAGAACCCGTACCAGTTCTTCGAGCTCCTGCGCGAGCACGACCCCGTTCACCAGACGCCGTTCGGCGTGTACCTCCTCAGCCGTCACGCCGACGCGACGACCATCGTGCGTGATCCCCACCTCAGCACGAACCAGCAGAACTCCGACCTGTTCCGCGCCTTCGCCGAGGCCAACCCGCCGACGGGCGACACCGCGATGGACCAGGACCTCATGAACAACGTCGTCATGCTCTTCATGGACCCACCGGATCACACGCGGCTGCGCAGCCTGGTGAGCAAGGCCTTCACCCCGAAGATGATCGAGCGGCTTCGCGCGCGCGTCCAGGACATCGTGGACGGACGGCTCGACGCCGTCGCAGCCCGCGGCGACGGCCGGATGGACGTGGTGAGCGACCTCGCGTACCCGCTGCCCGTCGTGATCATCTGCGAGCTGCTCGGTGTGCCGCCGGAGGACCAGGCGACGTTCCAGTCGTGGTCGTCCGAGCTCGCGGCGAGCATCGATCCCGATCCGCTCATCACGCCCGAGCAGCGAGAGCGGATCGACGCGGCGGGCAACGCCTTCCTCGAGTACTTTGCCGACCTCATCGCTCGGCGGCGACGCGCACTGCGCGACGACCTGCTCTCGGCGCTGATCGAGGCGGAGGAGGGCGGCGACCGTCTCAGCGAGGAGGAGCTGCTCGGCACGGCGCTGTTCCTGCTCGTCGCCGGTCACGAGACGACCGTCAACCTGATCGGCAACGGGACGCTCGCCCTGCTGCAGCAACGCGACCAGCTCGAGCGCCTGCGCGACGACCCGTCGCTGGACCGCAACGCCGTCGAGGAGCTGCTGCGCTTCGACAGCCCGGTCCAGCTGACGCAGCGCATCACCCTGGACGACTACGACGTGGGCGGCGTCACGATCCCGAAGGGCCAGAACCTCATCCCGCTGCTCGGCGCCGCGAACCGCGACCCGGCCGAGTTCGACGAGCCCGACCGACTCGATCTCGGCCGCGACAACGCCAACCGCAACGTCGCGTTCGGCGGCGGCCACCACTTCTGCCTCGGCGCCTCGCTGGCGCGGCTCGAAGGCGCGGTCGCGATCGGGACGCTCGTGCGCCGGTTCCCGGACATCGAGCTCGCCGGCGAGCCGGAACGCCGGACGACGTTCACGCTGCGCGGTCTGGAGCATCTGCCGGTCACGATCTCGGAGTGACACAAGACACGGAGTGACGCGCGACACCAAGACTCCTGTGAGGTTCCGGTCGCCGATCGCTCAACTGCTGTTCGCGTCCCGCATGCCTGCGCGTGACGGTTACGACACGTGCCATCGGTACCGTGCGCGCGTCGTACACCCGAACGAGCACGTGGAGGCACGCATGGATGCGCAACAGACCTGCGGATACCTGTCGCGCGTCGTCGACTTGCCCGTTGCCGTCGCCGAGGCTGTGTTCGACGACGTGACCCGGTCGCTCGCCCACGCCGAGCCGACGACCATCGGCACGCCGCTGCGGCCGGCTCGGACGATCAGGACGCGCCTCGGCTCGCCGCTCCCCGGAGCCGGTGTGGCCGTCGACCTCGAGCTGGCGCCGTGGTCGAGGAGTCGATCCGAGGTTGCGGTGCGTTACGCCGGGAACCGCCTGCCGCGGGCCTTGGCGCGCTACGTCTACGACAAGCGCGCTCCCGCGCTGCTCGACGACGTGACCGGTGCCATCAACGCCCGCCTGCCCGGCGCGCGGACCGAACGCCGCGCCGCCTGACTCCGCCCTCCCTCTAGCCCTGCTCGGGTCGGGGCGGCAGCGCGACGAGACAGAACTCGGTTCCCTCGGGATCGGTCATCACCACGTCGATGCCGTCGGGCTCGGTGTGCACCTCACCAGTGTGCTGCCCGCCCAGCTCCTCCACGCGGGCGATGGCGGCGGCGAGGTCGTCGACCCAGAGGTCAAGGTGCACGCGGGCCTTTCCCACCTTCTCCTCGGGGACGGGCTGGAGGTTGATCACCGGCCCGCCCGGCATCATCGGCCCGAGCTGGAACCAGCCGTCGTCGTGCGGGCGCACGGGAGCGCCGAGGAGCTCGGCCCAGAACGCGGCGACACGCTCGGTGTCGCGACAGTCGATCGTGACCTCCGCCCACTCGACCTTCGGTCGATCCACGATCGCCTCCTCCGCCTAGCCCTGCTCGGGTCGGGGCGGCGGGTAAGCGGTGCGAACGACTCGGTCCCAGCCGCGGTCCGTCGTCAGCGCCCGGGTGAGCAGGAGGATGCGGGCGCCGGCGGTGACCCGGTACCGCGGCCGGGGCGATCGGCGCCGAAGCGCACGCTCGATCACCTTGGCGACCCGCTCGGGGGACGCGGCCATCACGGCCATGGGCCCCTCGTACGCGCCCGCGGTCCGCGTCGCGACGCCGGTCATGAACTCCGTGTACGGCCCGTCGCCGCCGACGTCGGCGACCGTCGACACGGCGGTGTCGCCGAACTTCGTCTTGATGATCCCGGGCTCGATGATCGAGACGCGCACGCCGAACGGCTTCACCTCGAAGCGGAGGGCGTCGCTCATCGCCTCCACCGCGTGCTTGCTTGCGTGGTACGCGCCGGCGCCGGGAAACGTGAGCCGGCCGCCGATGGAGCTGACGTTGGCGATGCGACCCCACCCCTGGCGCCGCATCCCCGGCAGCGCGAGCTGGGTCAGGTGGATCATGCCGAAGAGGTTCGTCTCGAACTGCCGGCGCCACTCGTGGAGGGGGACCTCCTCGACGGGGCCGCCGAGGCTGAACCCGGCGTTGTTGACCAGCGCGCCGACCGCACCCTCCGCCGACTCGACCTCGGCGATCGCGGCACGCCGTGAGCCCTCGTCGGCGACGTCGAGCGTCAGCAGGTTGCAGCCGGCGTCGGCGAGGTCCTTGATCGACTCCGGCCTGCGCGCCGACGCGTACACCGTCCACCCCCGGCGAGCGAGACGTTCCGCCGTCGCACGCCCGATGCCGGTCGAGCACCCGGTCACGAGCACGGCCTTCGACACGGCGCCGGACACGTCCGCACGGTAGCCGAGCTTCTAGAATCGGTCACCGTGTCGCATTGGCTGAAGTCCCCCCACTGGTCGTCCGACATCCCGCTCGAGACCACGCATCCTCGGCTCGGCGTGCTCGACGCGACGGGATTCGCGCGGTTGCGCGATCTCGAACAGCCGATCCCCGAACAGGAGTTCCTCGGGCTCGAGTACATGGACTGGAAGAGCGGCGGTGACACGAACTTCGCGCCCGTCGCCACCGCCGACGGCGAGCTCGACTGTCGCGGCTTCTGGAAACCGGGCGACGAGCGACCCGACAAGGACGGCAAGTTCACCGTCAACGCCGAGCGCTGCCCTGAGATCAAGCACTACGTCGAGGCGGTCGGCGCCAACTTCGGGCGGGTGCGCGTGATCAAGCTCGAGCCGCAGGACTACGAGACCGCGCGGCGCCAGATCCACCGCGACGACAACAACCGCTTCAACCCGCCCGACGAGGGCTGGGTCGTCCGCTCGTGGCTCGAGCTCACCGACTTCCCCGACAGTTTCATGATCCTCATGGAGCAGGACGAGGACGGGCTCCCGAACCCGGACACGGAGCAGCACATCCCGCTCCACCGCGGCTCGCAGTTCGTGCTCGACACCCAACGCCTGTGGCACGTCGTGTGCCATACCGGGGACGCGCCGCGGTACGCGCTGATCTCGAGCTTCGAGAGCGGCCCGGCCCTCGACCGCTGGATCGAGGAGCACGCGGCGTAGAGCTCCCATCTGAGCACCGCCGAGGACGCGGTCCCGCTGCTGTTCAACGGCTCGAATGTTCCCGCCAAGGTGCTGCCCGAAGAGCCGAACGGCGTCGTGATCGACTTCAAGGCCGCGCTCGAGGAGTTCACGAAGCAGTCGCCACCGCGTGGTCGAGCGCGGCCGCGAACTCGTCGGGAGCTTCGAGCATCGGGTAGTGGCCCACGGCGCGCAGGCGGACGAGGGTCGCGTCCGGACGCGCGCCGTGCAGCCGCTCGGCCATCCGCCACACCGCGATCGGATCGGCGTCGCCCCAGACGATGGTCACGAGTGAGGGATGGCGCTCGATCGCGCCCGTCCACCGGCTTTCGTAGTCCCGGCGCTCCTCGATGTACCGGATCGTGCGCGGGAGCAGGAGGTCGCCGCCGTCCCGCATGATCAGGTCGGCGGCGGTCTCGACATCCTCGTCGGGCACCGGCGAGCCGGGTGCGAACGTCGCCTGCAGCGCGGCGACGAGTGCGTCCCGGCCCAGGCCCTCGGAAAGGCGCTCGTCCGGTAGCGACAAGAGGAGTTGCTGGCCGTCGGTGAGGTGGGCCATGCCGAGGTAGACGGACCCGTTCGTGACCACTCGGCGCGTCACCTCGAAGCCGAGGCTGCCGTCGCGACTGCGCGCGAGGAGCTCACCGCCGACCGAGTCGCCGATGTCGTGGGTGACGAGCGCGACCTCGTCCAGCGCGAGGGCGCGGGCGATGCCCTCGACCAGGTCGGCCTGGTCGAACAGCGAGTAGTGCCGGTCGGGCTTGTCGCTGAGGCCGAAGCCGAGGAGGTCCGGCACCACGACCCGCTGGCGGCGCGCGAACCGGTCGAGGACGCGGTGCCAGTCGTGCGACGACGTCGGGAAGCCGTGCAGCACGAGCACCGGTGCACCTGCCTCGCGGCCATCAGCCGGTGCGCGGTCGACGACGAAGATGCGGTGACCGAGCACCTCGACTCGCTCCCCACGTTCGGACCATGTCGCCACACGCTCGTCACCCATGAGTAGCAGGCATCGTAAGCTGCGCCGCCGTGCCGCTGATCACCCCGGCGAATCGCAAGTGGTGGGTCGTCATCGCGATGTCCGGGGTGATGATCGTGCTGACCGTCGACTTCTTCGGGATCACCGTCGCGTTGCCCAGGATCGGCGAGGACCTCGATGCGTCGACGACGACGCTGCTGTGGACCGTCAACGCCTATCTGCTGGCGTTCGTGTCGCCGATGATCGCCATCGGGCGGTTCGCCGACATCTTCGGCCGGCGCAGGATGGCGCTGATCGGCATCGTGTTGTTCGTCGGCGCGTCGGCGGCGTGCTCGCTCGCGCCCGATGACCTGTTCCTGATCGCGGCCAGGGTCGTGCAGGGGATCGGCGGCGGGATCATCTTCACCGTGTCGGTGTCGATCGTGAACAACGCGTTCGTGCCCGACGAGCGGGCGAAGGCGCTGGGGATCTGGTCGGGTGTCGGCCTCGCCGGGTCCGCGCTCGGCCCGTTCCTCGCCGGGGTCCTCACCGAGTTCGCGTCGTGGCGCTGGTTCTTCTTCATCAACGTGCCGATCGGCATCGTGACGTTCGTCATCACGCTCGCCGCCGTCGACGAGTCGCGCGACCCGACGTTCACCGGCGGGATCGACTGGACCGGCTTCGCGACACTGACGGTCGGCTTCGTGCTGGTGATCCTGGGTCTCCAGCAGAGCAGCAACTCGGGCTGGACCGCCGTGGTCTTCGCGCCGATCGCGATCGGGCTGGCGTTCCTCACCGCCTTCGTCGTCCACGAGCTGAGGCTGAAACGGCGCGTCCCGTTGGTGCAGTTCTCGCTCTTCCGCGACCTGCGGTTCGCCGGAGCCTCGGTGGTCGCCTTCATCGGCAACTGGATGTTCGGCGTCATCCTGTTCTTCCTGACGCTGTACCTCCAGAACGTGCTCGACCTCGGGCCGCTGGCCGCCGGAGGCGTCTTCCTCTTCTTCAGCGTGCCTCTGGTGGTGATGTCGCCCGTCGGCGGCCGGCTCGTCTCCCGATTCGGGGCCCAGGACCTCATGGCGGTGGGCATGCTCCTCGTCGGCGTGGGCATGGCGTTCTTCGTGGTGATCGACGCCGACAGCGGCATCTCGCTCGTCC
>DATFVT010000273.1:0-3538 GCA_035260105.1 Acidimicrobiia bacterium | reverse complement strand
GTTTCGACGCTGGTGCTTGCCGTGTATCTCGCGTGGCGTCTGGCCGGCGCGATCGGCGCCGTCGCGACCGCCGTGCTGCTCCTCGCGACGCCACTGGTGTGGGACCTCGTGCCGACGCTCCGCGTCGATCTGCCGCAAGCCGTCTGCATCCCGATCGCGTTGCTGCTCCTCGCCCGGCCCGACTGGCGACGATGGTTGCTCGCGGGGTTGGTGATCGGGATCGCGATCAGCCTCAAGGAGTCGGCCCTGGCGCTCGTGCTCGTCCCGCTGGCGTGGCTGCCGGGCACGCCGTGGCGGCGCTGGCTGCGGCTCGCGGGGTGGTTCGCGGTCGGCGTGGTCCTCACGGCGGCGTGGTGGTGGATCTGGGTGTGGTTCGCGAAGCATCGGATCTGGCCCGCGCCGACCCTGGACACGATCAGCAACCGCGGGTTCGACATCCCCGCTCCGTCCGGCGCTCGCCTGTGGACCTGGGTGGCCATCCTGGCCCTCGGCGTCCTGCTGTGCGCGTTGCGCTTCCGGCGGAACGCGCTCGGTCGAGGGGTCGTGCTGACGGCCGTGCTGCTGCTCCCGAGCGCGTGGTACACGCTGACGAACGACCAGGAGACCCGCAACTACGTGGGGCTGGCGGTCATCGGCTGCGTCGCGACCGGCGTCGCGGTCGCCTCCGTCATCCGTGCCGCCATGCGCTCCCTCGCCCGCCGCCCCCGGGGCCGCCTCCTGCGCAACGCGTTCGCCGTCTCGGTGGCTCTCATCGCAATCGCGCTCGCGCTCGGGAGCCAAATCACATACCGCGGCAAGACGATGCCACAGGAGGCCTCGGCGTCGGCGGCCGGATACGTGCGCTCGGAGCTGAAGGCTCCGGCGCGCGTCGTCAGCGCCTTCAGGGATCGCTCGTACTTCGGCGTCCAGCTCCGCGACGAGGCCAAGGTCGCGAGGATCGTCAGCCGGGTCGACCCCGCCCGCGGCCTCGACGGGTACGTGTGGGTCGGTCGCAGGGGCTTCACGACGTTCGGGCTCACCCGAGACAGCCTCATCCGGTCGCTCGGGAACCGAGCGACCCAATTCCTCGTCATCGCTCAGCCGCACCCGCTGTCGCCCGCCGAGCTCGTGCCGGCGCTGGCTGGGACGCCGGCCTTCCCGGAGGCGCGCCGGTTCTCGGACGCGACGGAGACGACGGACGTCTTGCGCGTGAGCCCGTCTCAGGTCGCGTCGGTGGCACAGGGCCTCGGCGTGCACATGTCGGTCACGACGGCCTTCGAGCTCCTCCCGGAGCTCGGCGCCGACCGGTTGCTGTCGGCCCGTCCCACCGTCGCCGGGGACGCAGCCCAGCTCGACTCCCTGCGCTCGAGCCTCGGAGTGCCGATCTGCACGCGGCCCGGCCCGACGCCGACGCTGGTGCAGTTCGAACCCCAGGGCCCCGGTCAGCCGTGCCCGTCGTGATGTCGGAGGCCGCGCGCCGTCAGCCGCCCAGGTAGGGCATCGGGTCGACGGGCTGGTCGTTCACGCGCACCTCGAAGTGCACGTGCGGCCCGGTCGCCACGCCGGTCGAGCCCGCAAAGGAGATGACGTCACCGGCGCGCACGCGATCACCGACCCTCGCGGCCAGTCGCGAGTTGTGCCCGTACAAGGTCGACAAGCCGTTGCCGTGGTCGATCATGACCGCGTTCCCGTAGCCGCCCTTCCAGTCGGCCTCGATGACGACGCCGTCGGCCGCCGCGTGGACCGGCTCGCCCTCGCGCGCGTTGAGGTCGACGCCTGCGTGCAGGCGGAGCTCGCCGGTCACCGGGTGCACGCGGTACCCGAACGGGCTGGCGACCCCGCCGGGGACCGGGCGCAGCATGAAGCCCGCGCTCGGCGCGAGGGCCGACGGCTGCCCCGGACGGGAGAACACGGCGATGTTCGCCGGGTCGTACCCGTCGACCTGCACGGGCTGGTCGGGCTGACTCACGTGGATCATCACGCCTTCGCCGACATACATGCCGACGTGGTCCGAGCCCTCGGGACCGAAGGCGACCAGGTCACCCGGCCGCAGCTGTGCCGCGTCGACTGCGACACCGTCCGCGTACTGCTCGTGCGCGGTGGGCGGCAGCTTCACGCCGCCACGCGCCCACGACGCGGCCGTGAAGGCGGCGTCTCCGTCCGAGACGGGCCGGCCGAGTTGCGCGAGCGCCCACAAGGTGGCCCGCAGCGCCGCCGGCGGCGCCCAGCGCCACTCCTCCAGGAGGCGGTCGGAGCCGACACCGAACCGGTCGGCGAGACCCTTCGCCAGATTCGTCACCGAGTCGGTCAGGGTCGATCGCGTCTGGCGCGCGTCGTCCTTCGCCCGCGTCGCGACCAGCAGCTGCTCGGTCGACGGCGCCGTGTGCAGGCTCGGCACCTGCGCCGGAGCGCCGGCCGCGATCCGGGCGGCGGCGCCGAGCACGGCGTCGACGTAGGAGTCCGAGCCGTTGTAGCTGAGCAGCGCGGCGCGCTCGTTCGAGACCGCGCCCCCCTGCGCGGCGCAGAGGTACTTCGCCGCCGAGTACGTGGCGTCGAGGATGTTCTGCGGGTCCGCCTCTCCCGCCCCGCGCTCGGGCGCGCGCACGCCGTAGCGCGCCCACGTGGACGGCAGGAACTGCATCGGCCCGACGGCACGGTCGTACGCGGCGTCGGCGTCCCAGCGGCCGCCGTCCGTGTCGAAGATCGCCGAGGTGTTGCCGCCGGTGCCGGAGCCGTCGAGCACGGGCCCGTAGATCGGCTTCGTCGTGCTGCCGTCGGCGCGCAGGCTCGACTGGTTGGCGGTCCCGTAACCGGACTCGTGGGCGGCGATGGCGGCGAGCACCGCCCACCAGTCCGCCGGGGCGGGGCAGGTGCGCGCCGCCGACTGGTACACGGGTACGAGCTGCGCGGGCACGCCCTGCTTGGCCTGATCCCGCGTGATCGCCGAGCCCAGAAGCGCCGGCGTCCGCAGCGCGAGGTCGGCGTTGCGGCGGCGGACGTCGGCGCCGGCGTTGTTGTCGAAGTCGGCCAGCGCGGTGCGCCCCATGAACGCGAGCGGGTCGTGGCCCGGGTCGGGTTGCGGCGCGGTGGGGCCAACGCTCTTGGGCGCAGGCAGCTGGACCGGGTTCGGCGCCGCCTGCTCCGGAGGGACCACCCCGCTGGGCCGGGCGACACCGGCGAAGTCGGGCCGGAACGCCGGCTGCACGTCGACGCCGCCGCCGGCGGCGGGGGCGAGCGCGACGATGCCGGCGCCCAGGTACACGCCGCTCTCGGTCCCGCCGCTCATGCCGTAGGCGGCGACGTCGCCCGGGTGGGCGTACTGAAAGGCGACCTGCGGGAACTGCGTGACCTGGTCCGCGCTCCAGCGCGGCAGCTGCACCCCGGCCCGCGCCCAGCCCACGAACGCGAGGCTCGACGCGTCGTACCGGGTGGGCCCGGTCTGGCCGGGCTCGGACGGCTTCCCGAGCTGCGCGAGCGAGAAGTACACGACGGCCAGGGTCTCGTTGGGAGTCGAGCTCCACTCGGCGATCAGACGCTGCGGCAGCACCCACGCCCGACT
>DATFVT010000272.1:0-6011 GCA_035260105.1 Acidimicrobiia bacterium | reverse complement strand
GTAGACGTCGCCGGCGACGACACGGGCGCCGAACGCGATCGAAGCGATGATCGTCGCCTTGGCGGCGGCGTCGTAGCCCTCGATGTCGGCGGTCGGGTCGCGCTCCGCGTACCCGAGCGTCTGCGCTTCCGCCAGCGCCTCGTGGAACGACGAGCCTTCCTCCGTCATGCGCGTGAGGATGTAGTTGGTCGTCCCGTTGACGATGCCGATCACGCGCCGGATGCGGTCTCCGGCAAGCGACTCGCGCAGCGGGCGGATGAGCGGGATGCCACCGGCTACCGACGCCTCGAAGAGGAGGTCGACGCCCGACCCCTCCGCCGTCTCGAACAGCTCCTTGCCGACATTGGCGAGCAGCTCCTTGTTGGCGGTCACGACGGGCTTGCCGCGCTTCAGCGCCTCGGTGATCAGGGTCCGTGCCGGTTCGATGCCACCGATCACCTCGACGACGACGTCGATCTCCGGATCGGCGACGACCTCCTCCGCGTCGCGCGTGAAACGGCTCGCCGGGAGCGGGACGTCGCGTTCGCGGGCGAGGTTCCGTACGGCGACGCGAGACACCTCGATGCGTACGCCGGCGCGGCCCTCGATCACGTCGGCGTGCTCGTCGATGAGGCGCACCAGCGCCGAGCCGACGTGCCCGCAACCGAGCAGGCCGACCCGCACCGTCTCGTCCCGCAGCGGGTGGGCCATCACGTCAGTCTCGCGCTCAAGGGCTGTCGAGGCGGGCGAGATCATCGGGCGTCTCGCGCCGGATCACGACCCGCGCCTGACCGTCGCGCACGAACACGACTGCAGGTCGGGGCACCTTGTTGTAGTTCGACGCCATCGAGTACCCGTACGCGCCCGTGACGGGGACGGCGAGCAGATCGCCGACCCGCACCGCGTCGGGGAGGCGGGCGTCGGCGACGACGAGGTCGCCCTGTTCGCAGTGCTTGCCGGCGATCGAGCAGACGAGCGGGCGCGGATTGTCGACGCGGGCGGGCAGATATGCCTCGTACCCGGCGCCGTAGAGCACGGGACGGGGGTTGTCGCTCATGCCCCCGTCGACGGCGACGTAGGTGCGGCCGTGGGGGATGGTCTTCACCGTCCCCACCCGGTACAGCGTGATCGCCGCCGGCGCCGAGATGGAGCGGCCGGGCTCGATCATGAGCCGCGGGACTTCGGCGAGGCCGGCGCCGGCGACGCAGTCCTTCAACGTCGATCGCAGCGTGGACTCGTACTCCCCCGTCGCCATCACCGGATCATCCGCGAGGTACGGCGTGGCGAGCCCACCGCCCATGTTCAGCTCTTCGACACGCGTGCCCGTCGACGACTCGATTGCCGCGCAGAGCTCGACGACGATCGCCATGCTGCGCGCGTACGCGTCGAGGCGCTCGATCATCGACCCGATGTGGGCGTGCAAACCGCCGAACCGGAGGACCGGGCTCTCGACGACCCGGCGCGCCGCCTCGAGCGCCACACCGTCGTGGACCGCGAACCCGAACTTCGAGTCGAGCGTGCCCGTCTCGATGAACTCGTGGGTGTGGGCCTCGACCCCGGGGGTGACGCGCACGAGCACCAACGGCCTCGCGCCGCCTTCGGCGGCGAGGTGCTCGAGCCGGTCGAGCTCGTCGAACGAGTCGGCGACGATGCGACCGACGCCGGCGGCGAGCGCCTCGGTCAGCTCGGTGGTCGACTTGTTGTTGCCGTGGAACACGATCCGCTCGGCCGGAAAGCCTGCGCGCAGGGCGACGAACAGCTCCCCGCCGGTGGCCACGTCGAGGTGGAGGCCCTCCTCGGCGACGAGCCGGACCATCGCAGAGCACAGGAACGCCTTCCCCGCATACGCCACGCTCCCGGCGCCGAAGGCGGCGGCGTACTCCCGGCACCGGCGCCTGAGCTCGTCCTCGTCGTACACGAAGAGGGGCGTGCCATGCTCGGCCGCGAGATCCTCGAGCAGTCGTGGATCGCGGAGCGCGGGCGGGATCAGGTCGGGATCGACGGCCGCGCTCATTGCTCCTGCCCGGCTTCGTCGTCTTCGTCGAGCCGCGCCATCTCGTCGGGGGCCGAGACGCCGAGCAGGCCCAGGGCGTCGGCGAGACCGATCCGGCACGCCTCCGCCAGCCAGAGGCGCGCCTGTGTGAGCGGGTCGTCGTCGCTGATGACCCGGCAGTCGCGATAGAAGCCGTGGAAGTGCTTGGCGAGCTCGCGCACCCACGTCGTCACGCGATGTGGCGCGCGCAGATCGGCCGCCTCACGAACAGCTTCCGGGTACAGCGCGAGCGAACGCAGAAGATCCAGCTCGCGGTCGTGGACGAGCACGGACAGGTCGACCTGATCGAGTGGACGGCGCGTGATGCCGCGCTCGGTCGCCTTGCGGCCGATCGACGCGATGCGGGCGTGCGCGTACTGCACGTAATAGACGGGGTTCTCCATCGACTGTGACGTGACGACGTCCAGGTCGAACGTCTGCGGCGTGTCGATGCCCTGCAGCAGGAACGTCAACCGGGCCACGTCGGGATCGACCTCGTCGAGGATGTCGGCGAGGGTGACGACATTGCCCGCTCGCTTCGAGAGACGGACGGGCTCGCCGCCACGCAGGAGCTTCACGAGCTGTCCGAGGATGATCTCCGGTTCGCCGGGCGGGCAGCCGAGAGCCTCCATGCCCGCCTGCAGGGACTTCACCTGCCCGTGGTGATCGGCGCCCCAGATGTCGACGAGGTGCTGCCAACCGCGGGCCAGCTTGTCCCGGTGGTACGCCAGGTCGTTGGCGAGGTACGTCGTGCTCCCGTCGCTCCTGACGAGGACGCGGTCACGCTGATCACCGAAGTCGCTCGAACGCAACCACGTCGCGCCGTCCTGCTCGTAGGTCGCGCCGGCGTCGACGAGGGCGTCGAGCACGGCGGCCACGTCGCCTCGCTCGTGGAGCGTGCGCTCCGAGAACCACGTGTCGAAATGCACACCGATCCGGCCGAGATCCTCGCGGAGCCCTTCGACGACCCGCTCGTAGCCCCACTCCGTGGCCTGGGCGAGGGACACGTCATCTCCTGCCTCGCGATGGAGCTCACGGGCCATCTCGACGAGGTACTCCCCGCGGTATCCGTCCTCCGGCGGCTCTTCACCCCGGTAGCGGGCGTACAGCGACCTCCCGAACGTGTCGAGCTGGTTGCCGGCGTCGTTGAGGTAGTACTCCCGGTGCACCTCGGCGCCCTGGGCCGCGAAGAGGTTCGCGATTGCGTCGCCGACGGCCACCCAGCGCCCGCCGCCGGCGTGGAGCGGGCCGGTCGGGTTCGCCGAGACGAACTCGAGGTTGATGCGCCGCCCGTGCAGCGTGTCCTCCCTGCCGTAGGTGTCGTCCGCGGCCACCACTTCCCGCAGGACGTCATGGAGCCACGACGGCGACAAGAAGAGATTGAGGAAACCGGGCCCGGCCACCTCGATGCGATCCAGGTGCCGCGGCGGCGCCGACTCCATCTCGGCCTTGACGCGATCGGCGATCTCGCGCGGCGGGAGCTTCGCCGTCTTCGCCATCTGCAGCGCGACGGGGCTCGCCCAGTCCCCTTGTCCGTGCTCCGGATCGCCGGGCTCGAGCGCGACGCCGTTCGGCGGCTCGGGGAGCCCGGCCGCACTCAGCGCTTCACGCAGGCTGTTACAGAGCTCGTCACGGATCACGAGGTGGGGGCGGGCGGCACACAGCGCGTCACCCGTCGTCGCATCGTACTGCCCGCATCTCTCGGAACCCCGGGAGTTGAACCCGGCTCGTTGGTACCCTCGCTGCGCTACGCCCTCGTAGCTCAGGGGATAGAGCAGTGGCCTCCGGAGCCATGTGCGCAGGTTCGAATCCTGCCGAGGGCGCGACTCGTCCCTCCTCGATCGGAAAGGCCGTGCCCCGCCGCCGCGCGCGAACCTGGGCACATGAGCGCGTCGACCTTCACCGTTCCCGGGCGCGGCGGCGTCGACTTGTTGGTGCGGCACTGGCCGGCGGACGGCCCGACTCGAGCCGTCGTGCAGATCTCGCACGGCCTGGCCGAGCACTCCGCCCGCTACGGGCGGCTCGCGGCCGCGCTCAACGCCGCCGGCTTCGAGGTCGACGCGCACGACCACCGGGGCCACGGGGGCAGCGTGCGTGACGGGACCGAGCTCGGGCACTTCGGCCCGGATGGATGGAACGCGTTGGTCGAGGACCTGGTGACGGTGAGCGAAGCCGTCGACACCCGCAGCGGCGGCGTCCCCCGGGTGATCCTCGGGCACTCCATGGGGTCGTTCGCGGTGCAGCAGTACCTGCTCGACCACAGCACCGACATCGCAGCCGCGGTGTTGACCGGGACTTCCGCCATCGACGTGATCTTCGGCGCACTCGATGCGGACGCGTCTCTCGACCGCATGCCGGGGAACGAGGCGTTCGAAGGCCGCACGGACTTCGACTGGCTGAGCCGGGACGCCGCCGAGGTCGACCTCTATATCTCCGATCCCGCGTGCGGCTTCGCCACCGACTCCAGCGCGCTCGCCGACATGGCGGCCGCCGCCAAGCAGCCCGTCGAGGGCGACGTGCTCCGGAGCATCCGCCCCGATCTCCCGATCCTGCTGATGTCCGGGAGCGCCGATCTGCTGAGCGCCGCGATGGCGCTCGTCGAGCTGGTCGCGCAGCGCTACCGCGATGCGGGCGTCCGGGATGTGACGGTGATCGGGTATCAGGACGCGCGCCACGAGATCTTCAACGAGACGAACCGCGACGAGGTGACGGCCGACCTCGTCGACTGGCTCGAGCACCACACCGAGCCGAGGCCGTAGCCTGCGATCGTGGCGGCACTGGACGGCAAGGTCGCGCTGATCACCGGAGCGGCGTCGGGTATCGGCAAGGCGACGGCCGAGCTGCTGGCGGCCGAAGGCGCCCGCATCGGCGTCGTCGACCTCACCGACGACGCCGGCCGCGCCGTCGCCGACTCCGTCGGCGGCGTGTTCCATCGTGCCGACGTCGGCGAGCCGAGCGAGGTCGACGCCGCGTTCGCGACGGTCCAGCGCGAGCTCGGCGGCGTCGACGTCGCCTTCCTCAACGCTGGGATCGCGATCGGCCACCCCGACATCGACACGCTGCCGGACGACCTGTACCGGCTCATCATGCGCGTCAACGTCGACGGCGTCGTCTACGGCACCCGCGCCGCGGTGCGCGCGATGGAGCGTCGCGGCGGGGGCGCGATCGTCGCGACGTCCTCGCTCGCCGGGATCATCCCGTTCGCCCCCGACCCCGTCTACGACCTGAGCAAGCACGCGGTCGTCGGGTTCATCCGCAGCGTCGCGCCCTCGCTCCTCGGCAAGGGGATCACCGCGAACACGGTGAACCCCGGCATGACCGACACCAACATCGTCGGTGAGACCGAGCGCCGCGTGCTGCGCGAGGCGAGCTTCCCGCTGATGCCGCCGAGCCAGATCGCCGAGGCGGTGTTGCGCATCGTCCAGACGGGCCGGACGGGCGAGTGCTGGGTGTGCCAGCCGGGGCGGGAGCCCGAGCCGTACCGCTTCCACGACGTGCCCGGGCCGCGTACCCAGGACGCCCAGGGCCGGGTCCCCCCCGGCGTCCGCGGGGGCTAGCAGCGAGGCGGGCAGACCGTCGGAACACTGCGGGAGCCCGGCGAGGCACCTTCTATCCTGGGAAGGCTCCGGACGCCACCGGAGGGAGAGGAACCGTGGAAGACGATCCAGGCGCGACCCACGAGCGCGTACAACCCGAAGTGGTCCCTCAGACCGCGCCACCCACCGCCGGCGGCGCCGGTGACGGCAGCGTGCCGCAGGAGCAGGTGAGCCGGCCGACGAAGCTCATCCGCATCGCGTCGATGGTGCGGAACATGCTCGAGGAGGTGCGGCGGGCGCCGGTCGACGACGCCGGGCGCCGCGCGCTGCGCGAGATCCACGAACGTTCGATCCACGAGCTCGAGGACGTGCTGTCGCCCGACCTGAAGTCCGAGCTGTGCGAGGTCGTGCTGCCGCTCAAGGACGAAGCGCCGAGCGAGTCCGAGGTCCGGATCGCGCAGGCT
>DATFVT010000271.1:0-12204 GCA_035260105.1 Acidimicrobiia bacterium | reverse complement strand
GTACATGTCCCACACCCAGGCGTCCTGGAGGTTGAGCTCGAAGTAGACGCGGCCCTGCTCGTTCTTCACGTCCATCTTGACGTCGTTGGTGAGGTAGAAGCGCCGTTCGGTCTCGACGACGTACTGGAACATCGGGAGGACGTCGCGGTACTCCTTGTAGAGCTGGAGCTCGATCTCGGTCTCGTACCGCTCGAGGTCCTCGGCGCTCACGCGATGCTCCCGTCAGGGTCGCGGGCTCAGGCCCGCCGCTCCCTGATCTTGGCCGCCTTCCCGACCCGGTCGCGCAGGTAGTACAGCTTCGCCCTACGCACGGCGCCGCGGCTCACCACCTCGATGCGGGCGATGATCGGCGAGTGGACGGGGAAGGTGCGCTCGACCCCGACACCGAAGCTGACCTTGCGGACGGTGAACGTCTCGCGGGCGCCGCTGCCCTTGCGGCGGATCACCACGCCCTGGAACACCTGCACGCGCTCGCGGTTCCCCTCGACCACGCGCACGTGGACCTTCAGGGTGTCGCCGGGCGCAAAGTCCGGAATGTCCTCACGAAGATTGGCGCGATCGACGAGGTCGGTTGCGTTCATGCTCGCCTTCTCGAGTCGTGGTGGTGGTCTCGTGGGGCGGGACCCCAGATGCTACCGGTCGGGTGGTCCCTCCGGGAACTCGTCCAGGAGGCGGCGCTCATCGGCCGTGAGGGCGCGGGGGCCGAGGAGGTCGGGCCGGCGCTCCAGGGTCCGCCGGAGCGCCTCGGCCCGCCGCCATCGTGCGACCCGGGCGTGGTCGCCCGACCGCAACGCCTCGGGCACCGCCCACCCCCGGAAGTCGGCCGGGCGCGTGTACTGCGGGTACTCGAGCAGGCCGTCGCCGAAGGACTCGTCCTCCCCCGACTCCGTGTTGCCCATCACCCCGGGAACGAGGCGGACGACGGCCTCGATGACGACGAGCGCGCCGGCCTCACCGCCGGCGAGGACGTAGTCCCCGACGGAGACCTCGTCGTCGCAGAGGTGGTCGGCGACGCGCTGGTCGACGCCCTCGTACCGCCCGCACAGCAGGGAGAAGCCGTCGCGCGCCGCGAGCCGTTGCGCCGCCTGCTGGTCGAACGTCCGCCCCGACGCCGAGAGAAGGAGCAGCGGGCGCGGTGGATCGACGGCTTCGACTGCGGCGAACAGGGGGTCGGGCGTCATCACCATGCCCGCGCCGCCGCCGAACGGCGTGTCGTCCACGCGGCGGTGCGCGCCGGTGGCGTGCTCACGGGGATCGTGGACGCGCACGTCGATCACGCCGCGTTCGCGCGCCCGGCCCAGGAGAGACGCCCGCAGCGGACCCTCGAAGTACGCCGGGAAGATCGTGAACACGTCGACGCGCATTGCTACGAGCGGTTGACGTCGAGCAACCCGTCGGGCGGGTCGACGACCACGACACCCGCCCGGCGGTCGACGACGAACACCATCGGGACGAGCACGCCGTCGTCGAGGACGAGGATGTCGTGCGCGGGGTTGGCCTGGACCTCGGCGACGCGGCCGAGCGCGCTGCCGTGGACGTCACGCACCTCGTCGCCGACGAGCTCGTGGACCCAGATACCGCCCTCGCCGGGGTCGTCGAGCGGCTCGCCGACGAGGGTCGCGCCGCGCAGCTCCTCGGCGGCGTCTCGATCGGCGATGCCCTCGAAGCGGACGAGCCAGCGGCCCTGGTGCCGACGCGCGCTGGCGACGACGAGGGTGCGATCACCGGCGCGGAGCACGGCGCCGGGTGTCGTGCGCTCGGGGCGGTCGGTGTGCAGCGTCACGACGACCTCGCCCTTGACGCCGTGCGGGCGACCGACCCGACCGAGCTCGAGGCCAGCCGCACCCAAGGGCCGCTTACTCCACGACGTCGACGTTGGCCTTGATGCCCTCGGCTGCGCCGGCGGCCCGCACGACCTGCCGCAGCGCCTGGATGACGCGCCCGCGCTTCCCGATGAGACGCCCCATGTCGGCGGGGCTGGCGTGGATGAGGAGCTGCACGTCGTTGCGCCGCTCCGTCACGTCGATCTCGACCGCGTCGGGCTCCTCGGCGACGTTGCGCGTGACGTGCTCGACCACGGCCTGGGCGCGGGCGCCGAGGATCCGGTTCCCCTCGGGCGCGATCTCGTCGTCGTACTCGTCGTCCTCGAGCTCGTCGTCGTAGGCGTCGTCACTCATCGCCCGGCTCCTCGCCCGACTCGGCCGCGGCGTCGGCGGCCGGCGCCCCGGCATTCCCGGCCTCGTCTGCGGTTGCTTCGGGCGCCGGTGCCTCGGGCTGGGCCTGCTCGGCCTGCTCCACTTCTTCCTTCTTCGCCGCGGCCTTGGGATCGCCGAGACGGCGGCGGGCGAGCTTCGTGTCGACGGGGCCGCCCTTCTCGGACTCGAACTGGGCCCACACGCCCGTGACCATCAGCAGCTTCTGCACCTGCTCGGTGGGCTGGGCACCCTTGCGCAGCCACGCCAGCGCCTTCTCGCCGTCGATGTCGGCGAGCGACGGGTCCTGCCGGGGGCCGTAGTGGCCGATCGTCTCGATGTTGCGGCCGTCGCGAGGGGAGCGCGAATCGGCGACGACGACGCGGTACGACGGCTGCTTGGACTTGCCCATCCGCATCAGGCGGATCTTCACGGACACGGGGCCGGTTCCTCTCGAATCGGATCGCAGGCGCCGGTCGACGCCTGCGGGACGCACCAGGCTAGCGAGTCAAGGGCCCGGCACCGGGAGCCGCGGCATCTTGCCCTTGCTCATCGATCGCATCATCTGCTGGACCATCTTGAACTGCTTGAGCATCCCGTTGACGTCCTGGGTGGTCGTGCCGCTCCCCCGCGCGATCCGGAGGCGCCGGGAGCCGTTGATGATCGTCGGGTTGCGCCGCTCGTCCGGGGTCATGGACCTGATGATCGCCTCGATGCGGCCGAGCTGCGACTCGTCGACCTCGGCCTGACGGGCCTCCTTCGGCAGGCCCGGCATCATCCCGATCAGGTTCTGGAGCGGGCCCATCTTGCGGACCTGCTGCATCTGGTCGAGGAAGTCCTCGAGGGTGAACTGGCCCTTGCGGAGCTTCTTCTCCGCCTTGGCCGCCTCCTTCTCGTCGAACGCGGCTTCCGCCTTCTCGATGAGGGTGAGCACGTCTCCCATGCCGAGGATGCGGCTCGCCATGCGATCGGGGTGGAACGCCTCGAACTCGTCGAGCTTCTCGCCGGTCCCGGCGAACAGGATCGGCTTGCCGACGACCTCCTTCACCGACAGCGCGGCACCACCGCGCGCGTCGCCGTCGATCTTGGTGAGGATCACGCCGTCGAGCCGATGGCCTGGTCGAACGCCTCGGCGACGTTGACGGCTTCCTGGCCGGTCATCGCGTCGACGACCAGCAGCGTGTCGTGGGGGCCGACCTTGTCACGGACGCGGCGCAGCTCCCCCATGAGCGCGTCGTCGATCTGCAACCGGCCGGCGGTGTCGAGGACCACGACATTGCGACCGGTGCGATCGGCCTCCTTGAGCGCGCCCCGCGCCACCTTCATCGGGTCGCTCGGCTCCGAGAACACCGGCACGTCGATGCGCTCGCCGAGCACCCGAAGCTGTTCGACCGCCGCCGGGCGCTGCAGGTCGGCGCCGACGAGGAGGGGCTTCCGCCCGTCGGCCACGAGGTGACGAGCGAGCTTGCCGGCGGCGGTCGTCTTTCCCGAGCCCTGCAGGCCGACCAGCATCACGACGGTCGGCGGCTTCGAGCTCATCGCGAGTCTGCCGGTCTCGCCCCCGAGCGTCGTCACGAGCTCCTCGTGGACGATCTTGATGACCTGCTGCGCCGGGCTGAGGCTCTTCGCCACCTCGGCGCCGCGTGCACGCTCCTTGACGCGGTTGATGAACGACTTCACCACCGTCACGTTCACGTCGGCTTCGAGCAGCGCGACGCGGATCTCGCGGGCGACCTCGTCGATGTCCTTGTCGCTCAGCCGGCCGCGGCCGCGCAGCCGTTGGAAGATGCCGTCGAACCGGTCGGCGAGAGAGTCGAACACCAGAACAACGCTAGGCGAACAGCGCGGTGGTGAAGTCCTCGGGGTCGAAGGGGACGAGGTCCTCGGGCGCCTCGCCCACGCCGATCAGCTTCACCGGGATGCCGAGGTCGGCCTCGATCGCGAGGACGATGCCGCCCTTGGCCGTGCCGTCCAGCTTCGTGAGCACGACGCCGGTCACGTCGACGGCGTCGGCGAACTGGCGCGCCTGCGTCAGGCCGTTCTGACCGGTGGTGGCGTCGATGACGAGGAGGACCTCCTGGAGCGCGCCCGGTCGCCGCTCCGCGATGCGCCGGATCTTCTTGAGCTCCTCCATCAGGTTGACTTTGGTGTGCATGCGGCCGGCGGTGTCGACCAGGACGACACCCGCGCCGCGTCCGCCCGCGGCGTCGACGGCGTCGAAGACGACGGAGCCCGGGTCGGCTCCCTCCTGGCCGCGCACGACGTCGGCCCCGACGCGGTCGGCCCAGTGGGCGAGCTGGTCGGCGGCGGCGGCCCGAAACGTGTCGGCGGCCGCCATGAGCGTGGGGTGACCGTCGTCGATCTCGCGCCGGGCGAGCTTGGCGATCGTCGTGGTCTTCCCTGTCCCGTTCACGCCGACGAACAGCCACACCGTGGGCCCGCCGGCGGCGTGGTGCAGGGATCGGTCGCGCCCGGCGAGGTCGTCGACGATCTGCGTCCGCAACATCGCGACGAGCTGCGCCGGATCGTCGACCCGCTCGGCGGCGGCGCGGGCACGGAGCTCGTCGATGAGGCGGGACGTCGTCGTCACACCGACGTCGGCGACGAGCAAGGCCTCCTCGACGCTGTCCCACGCCTCGTCGTCGACGGTGCGCCGACCGGTCAGCGCGCCGAGCGACCGGGCGAGCGCAGCGCGCGTCTTGCCGAGGCGGTCGCGCAGGCCGGGCGCGGGTCGCGCCGGTGGCGCCGGACGCGAGGGCGTCGCGACCGCGGTCGCCGCCCTGTTCCCGTCGGCGCCCGGTGGAGGCGCCGTCTCCTCGAGCCGCTGCGCGCGGCGCGCCAGCCCGAGGCCGAGCCAGATGAGCGCGGCGGCCAGCACGAAGATGCCGATGATGAGGACGGCGGCGAGCGTCGGCGACATGGAGGCCTGTTCGGTAGCGGGGCGGGCGGAGCCTACCGGCCGCCTTCGGCGCCTCCGGACGGGCGCTCGTCGGCGGCGGGCGGCGGCGGGTCGCCCCGTCGGTAGGTGATCGTCTCGCGGGGCGTCTCGATCCCGGCCTCGTCGAGGGCGGCCTTGATGCGCGCGCGGAGCTCGCGCGCCACGCGCCACTGCTCGAGCGGGAGCGTCTGGACGACGAGGCGGATCTTCATGCTCTGCGCGCCGAGCTCCTCGAGACCCCAGACGTCGGGCTCCGAGAGGATCGAGTCGCGCCATCCGTCGTCGCGCCAGATTGCGTCTGCGGTCTGCTTGATCACATCGATGGCCTTCGAGATGTCGGTGTCGCGGTCGACCTCGATGTCGAGCAGCGCGCGCGACCACTGCTGCGACTTGTTGCCGACCCGCTTGATCTCGCCGTTCGGGACGTGCCACACGACGCCCTCGACATCACGCAAGCGCGTCGTCCTCAGGCTCACGCCCTCGACGGTGCCGCTGACGCCCGACGCGGGGCCGCCGACGGCGCCGCCCACATCGATGACGTCACCGACGCCGAACTGGTCCTCGACGAGCATGAAGAACCCCGACAGGAAGTCCCGCACGAGGCTCTGGGCACCGAAGCCGAGCGCGATGCCCAACACGCCGGCGCCGGCGATGAGCGGCGCGAGGTTGATCCCGAGCTCGCCCAGGACCACCAGGACCGCGATGCCCCAGATGACGGCATTGGCGAGCCGGCCGAGGACGTCCGCCATCGTCTTGGCTCGTTGCTGGCGTCGGGCGCTCTGCACGCCGCTCGTGTCGATGAACCCGAACGGCGACTTCTTGACGTCCTTGTCCTTCGGCCTGCGCTTCGTGGGTGTGGCCAGGAAGCGTCGGATGAGCCGGTTGACGAGCCACGTGACGATCCACGCCGCGAGCAGGATGAGCGCGATGCGGAGCGGCTTCGCGAACGCGTCGACGATCTCGGACGCGCGCTGGTTGTGCGTGACGCGAAACACCGTCGAACACAGCCACGACCGCTCGCCGCGGGGGCCGCACGCTTCGGTCTCCGGGCTCGCCTGGAACGGCAGGGACGCCGTCGCCGGCAACAGCGCGAGAGGTGACATGTCCGTCCGAACCTACCGTGGGCCGGTCGGCCCATCCGGCCCGGGTCAGGCGGGAGCGGGCTCCGCGTTCCTGATGGCCTCCTCGACCCGCTGGCTCACGACCTTGCTCGAGCCGCCCGGTGGCATCGAGACGCCGTAGAGGATGTCGCCGGCTTCCATCGTCCGCTTCTGGTGCGTGACGATCACGAGCTGCGCCTCGTTGCGGAACTCGTCGACGAGATCGAGGAAACGGTGCAGGTTGACGTCGTCGAGCGCGGCCTCGACCTCGTCGAGGAGATAGAAGGGCGAGGGCCGGGCGCGGAACACGGAGAACAGGAACGCGAGCGCGGTGAGCGAACGCTCGCCGCCCGACAGCAGCGACAAGCGACGCACGTTCTTGCCGGACGGGCGCGCTTCGATCTCGATGCCGGTGTTGAGGATGTCGTCGGGGTCGGTGAGCAGCACCCGACCCGAGCCGCCCGGGAACAACGTCGCGAACAGAGCTGTGAAGTGCTCGCTGACGTCGTCGAAGGCGGTCTGGAACACCGTGACGATCTCGCGGTCGACCGCCCGGATGACGCGCATGAGCTCGCGCCGGCTCTCCTTCACGTCGTCGAGCTGCTGCTGGAGGAACGCGTGCCGCTCCGCAAGCGCGTCGTGCTCCTGCAGCGCGAGCGGGTTGATCGGGCCGAGCATCCGCAGCTCGCGTTCGAGCTCGCGGGCGCGGCCGGCGAGGGTGGTTCCCTCCGGCGCCTCGGGCTGCGGCGCGTCGAGCGCGACAGAGGGCTCGCAGTCGAAGTCGGCTCGCAGCTTCTCGACGGCATTGTCGAGTCGCATGCGAGTCTCGGCCTCGTCGATCTCGGCCCGGTTGAGCTTCTCGCGTGCCTCGGCGCTCTCCTGCTCGAGCGTCGCCCGTTCCGCGCGGAGCGCGTCGAGGCGCTCCCCCGACGTCCGGGCGGCCTCGGACTGGCGTCGCCGCCGTTCGCGCAGCCGGTCGTGCACGGC
This sequence comes from Acidimicrobiia bacterium, assembly GCA_035260105.1. Classification (GTDB taxonomy): domain Bacteria; phylum Actinomycetota; class Acidimicrobiia; order IMCC26256; family JACDBD01; genus JALZAA01. The sequence continues at coordinate 4,987 of DATFVT010000271.1, read as the reverse complement.
GTCGACACCCTCGAGGGACGCGCTCAGTCGCCGCTCGACCTCGCGGTAGGCGCGCTCGCGCGTCGCCAGCGACGCTCGCCGCGCCTCGGCGGCGGCCTGCTCGTCGGCATCGCGGCTCGAGAGCCGGGCGTCGACACCCTCGAGGCGACGGGTCAGCACCGCCCACCGTTCGGCGAGGGTCGCGACGCGCATCTCGAGGTCACGACGCATCGCGGCGACCTCGTTCGCACGCCGATCGAGATCGGCCGCGGCCGCAGCACGAGCGACTTCCACATCGCGTCGGCGCGAGCGGACGGCATCCAGGTGCGCGGCCGCTTCGGCCCGCGCCGCCTCGGCGGCGGTCCGCGCCGTCTCGGCGGCGGCGGCGTCCGTGGCGGCGTCGTCGAGCGCGGCCTGGGTCACCGCCGGCGTCGACGCGCCGCCGAGCCGCCAGAGGCCGGCGCCGCCCAGCCGGTCGCCGTCGCGTGTCACTGCGACGATCTCGGGATTTGCGAGCACGATGTCGAGCGCCGCCCGCCAACCGTCCTCGACGAGCACGACGCCCGCGAGCAGGCGCGCGAGCACGTCCTGGAGATCGGCCCGGCGCGCCTGCACGCAGTCGACGAGCGGACGGTTGCCCGCCGGCAGCGCCGGCAGTGTGGTGACGGTGCCGGCAGGGAGTGCGGCGGCGACGAGCACGAGCGCGCGGGCGTCGCCCGCCTTCACGCGCTCGACGGCCCGGCGGGCGGCGGCGTCGCCTTCCAGCACGACGGCCTGGAGCGCGTCGCCCAGGCCGACGGCGACGGCCGTCTCCGCGCCGCTCTCGATCTCGATGTGGTCGGCGAGGGGACCGGCGACGCCCTCGACGTCGACGAGCGCCTCGGCGCCCGCACCCGAACGCGCTTCGCTCAGCGCGAGCTGGAGCGCCTCGACGCGCGCCCGCCGGCGCGCCGCTTCCGCTTCGGCTTCGCGCCAGCGCTCGTCGGCGGCGGCGAGGTGCGTCTCGGCCGAGAGCACGCCGTCGGCGCCGTTCCCATTGCCGGCGACCTGCGCCGCCCGCTCCGCGGCCAGCCCCTCTTCGGCCGCCTCGACGTCGGCCAGCTTCGGCTCGAGGGCGGACGACTCCTCGTCCACGTCGGCGAGCTCGCGCCGCAGCGCGGCGGCGTCGGCCACGAGCGTCTCGATGACGCCCTCGTCGGCGGCGGCGGTGAGCTCGCGCTCGAGGCCGCGCTGCTTCTCGGCCAAGAGCGCCCGCAGGCCCCGGCCGCGCTCGCGCAGCGTCTCGGCGCGCACGAGCGCTTCGGCGGTGTCGTCGTGACCGAGCGCGGTCAGCGAGTGCTCGATGTCGAGGACGTCGCGGTCCAGCTCGCGCAGGCGCGCCTTCACGAGGCGTTCCTTCTCCGCGTTCTCGTTGTGCGAGTCGCGCAGACGCTCGAGGCGTGCCTGGCGCCCGGCGATCTCGTGACCGGCGAGGTACAGGCGGATCGCCCGCAACTCAGCCTCGACCCCGCCGTAGCGCCGGGCAGCGTCGGCCTGCTTCTCGAGCGGTCGAAGCTGGCGGGCGACCTCGCGCACGAGGTCGTTGAGGCGGAGCATGTTGCCCTCGGTGGCCTCCAGCCGCCGCTCGGCCCGCTCGCGGCGCTTGCGGAACTTGAGCACCCCGGCGGCCTCTTCGATCACGGCGCGGCGGTCGGTGGCCTGGGCGGTCAGCACCTCGTCGAGCTGGCCCTGGCCGACGATGACGTGCTGCTGGCGGCCGATGCCGGTGTCCGAGAGCAGCTCCTGGATGTCGAGGAGCCGGCACGTGACCCCGTTGAGCTGGTACTCGGAGTCGCCGTCCCGGAACAGCGTCCGGGTGATCGTCACCTCCGAGAACTCGATCGGCAGCAGATGAGCGGTGTTGTCGATGGTGAGCGAGACCTCGGCGCGCCCGAGGGCCGACCGCTCCGGCGTCCCGGCGAAGATGACGTCGTCCATCCGGCCGCCGCGGAGGCTCCTGGGGCCCTGGGCACCGAGCACCCACGCCACCGCGTCGACCAGGTTCGACTTGCCCGACCCGTTCGGCCCGACCACGACCGTCACCCCGGGCTCGAACTCGAGGACCGTCTTCTCGGCGAACGACTTGAAGCCCCGGAGGCTCAGCGACTTGAGGAACACCCGGCGCGCTCTCCTTTGCCGACCGTGGTCGAGCGTGGTGCCGACCGTGGGTGCCGAACGTGACCCTGCGGGATCGTACCTACGAGGATCGCGCTCGTCGGGGACGCTTCAACCGGAAATCGCGCCCTACCGCACGCGAAAGCCCTGTTCCCCGACGGGCGCCTCCTCGGCGCCGTCGACGCGGTCGACGCGGGCGCGCGGCGGCCCCTGCCGGCACCACGCGACCACCTCGTCCACTGCGGCCGCCGGGCCTTCGAGCACGACCTCGACCCGGCCGTCGTCGAGGTTGCGCACCCAGCCCGACACCCCGGCGGCGAGCGCCCGGTCCCGGCACGACTCGCGGAACCAGACCCCCTGCACGCGACCGGCGACGTGGACGCGGCGGCGCACCGTGGAGCCGCGCCCGCTCAAACCTGGCAGGCCTCACAGAAGAACGTGGACCTGCCGCCGACACGCTGGCGGACGATCGGCTTGCGGCAGCGACGGCACGACTCGCCTTCCCGGGCGTAGACCTTGTGGTGCAGCTGGTATTCCCCCGGCTTGCCGTTGAGGTCGACGTACTGCTCGTCGGCGAGCGACGACCCGCGGTGCTTCACCGCCTCCTGGAGCGTCTCGACCATCGACCGGTAGAGCCGACGGATCTCCTCGGACGACAACGAGTCACTCATGCGGTCCCAGCGCAACCCGGCGCCGAAGAGGATCTCGTCGCTGTAGATGTTGCCGATGCCGGCCAGGAACTTCTGGTCCATCAGCAGGGTCTTGAGCTTCATGTGCTTCGAGGCGACCAGTCGACCGAAGTTGTCCCAGGACATCGCGTCCTCGAGCGGGTCGATGCCGAGGTGCGAGAGCTCCGTCACCTCCTTCTCGACGCCGTCCAGCTCGGTGACGAACATCTCGCCGAACGTTCGCGGGTCGATGAAGCGAAGCTGACCTCCCTGCGTGAACGTGATCACGACGTGGGTGTGCTTCGTCATGGACTCGCGTGTGCCCTTGGCCCGGACGAGCTGCCCGGACATGCCGAGGTGGATCACCAGGACGTCGCCGCCGTCGAGCCGAGCGAGGATGTACTTGCCCCGCCGCTCGATTCCGGTGACGCGCTTGCCGACGAGCCGGTTCGCGAACTGCTTGCGATTGTGGTGCCGGCGGATCGAACGCATTCCGTCGGCGTCGACCGCCTTGATGCGCTTGCCCACGATCTCGCGTTCGAGGTCGCGGCGCACCACCTCGACCTCAGGTAACTCCGGCATCGTTGTCCTCCGGTCGGGGCTCGGTCGCCCCGGTTGTGACGGGCTGCTCTCCGTCGGCCGCCTCGTCGTTCGCGACCTCGCGCAGGTATTGCCACGCGACGCGGGCCGCCGCCTGCTCGGCGTGCTTCTTCGACCGGCCCTCGCCGGTGCCCCACGGCTCGCCGCGCAGCAGCACGGTCGCGAAGAAGTGCTTCGAGTGGTCGGGCCCTTCGTGGCGCACCTGGTAGCGCGGGAGCTGGTCGAACGTCTGCGTGGCCAGCTCCTGCAGGCGCGTCTTGTAGTCGTGGCCGCCGGGGCCGGAGGCGCCTTCGACGATGCGCGGCTCGAGCAGCCGCAACACGAGCTTGCGGGCCGCGTCCCACCCGCCGTCCAGGTAGACGGCGGCGATGACCGCCTCCATGGCGTCGGCGAGGATCGACGGCTTGTCGCGCCCGCCGGTCGCCTCCTCTCCCTTCCCGAGCAGCAGCGACCCGCCCAACCGCACCTCGCGGGCCACGTCGGCGAGCACCTCACTGTTGACGACCGAGGCGCGCAGCTTCGCCAGCTCCCCCTCGGGCATGTCGGGGTACTCGCCGAACATGTAGTCGGTGACGACGAGCCCGAGGACGGCGTCTCCTAGGAACTCGAGCCGCTCGTTCGACAGCGTGTCGGGATGCTCGGCGCAGTACGAGCGATGCGCCAGCGCTCGGTCGACCAGCGCGGTGTCACGGAACTTGAACCCGATCGCGGCGTCGAGGTCGCGGGCCCGAGCGTCCTTCTTCCTCCGCCGGCGTCCCGCGCGCATCGCTATTCGCCGAGCCTGGCCACGACGTAGTCGACCGCCTCTTGCACGGTGTGGAGGTCGCCGAGGTCCTCGTCGTCGATGCTGAACCCGACCGTCCGCTCGCCGAGCTCCTCTTCCAGGGCTTCGACGAGCTCGATGAGCGCCAACGAGTCGGCGTCGAGGTCCTCGGTGAAGTTCGACTCGAGCTTGATGCGGTCCTCGTCGATCTCGAGGATCTCGGCGAGGTGGGCGCGCAGGATGCGGTACACCTCGTCGGGGCCGATCGGCCCCTGGGCCACGTGCGTCTCAGCCGGCATCGATCGCCTCCTTGAGGCGCCCGACGACGCCCGTCTCGACGCACTCCTTGGCGACGCGCACCGCGTTGACGATTGCCCGGGCCGAGGACGAGCCGTGCGAGATCACGCAGACGCCGTCGATGCCGAGCAGGACCGCCCCGCCCGTCAGGTCGGGATCGAACACGCCGGCAGCGTCGAGGAGCAGCGGCGCGAGGACCTTGCCCGCCTCCTTCGCCTCCGGCGTCGAGTCGATGACACCGAACACAAGCGTGACGGCGGCGCGCAGCGCGCCTTCGAGCGTCTTCAGGACGACGTTGCCGGTGAAACCGTCGGTCACGACGACGTCGACCGTCCCGTGCATGAGGTCGCGTCCCTCGACGTTGCCGTGGAAACCGGGCAGCTTTTCGAGGAGCCCGAACGCGTTCTTGCGCAGCTCGTCGCCCTTGCCGGGCTCCTCGCCGTTGGAGAGCAAGCCGATGGTCGGCGCGTCGACGCCGAGGCGCGTGCGGGCGTACTCGCGTCCCATGCGGGCGAACTGGGCCAGC
>DATFVT010000270.1:0-4806 GCA_035260105.1 Acidimicrobiia bacterium | reverse complement strand
TCGTCCGCACGCGCCCCGGATTCCGAAGGGCGGGGCGGATCTCCGCACCGAGCTGGCTGGTGTTGCGGAGGCACCTCCACTCGGGATTCGATGGGGGCACGAGCAAGCTCATGAAGATCCTGCGGGACGTGCGAGTCCGGGCGCTGTTCTGGCTCGTGATCATCCTGATCTACCAAGCCATGGACCTCCCGGCGCGTAAGCGCAGGCTGCGCTCCCGTCTCTACGACTGAGGACTTCGGCGATCAGGGCAATACGGGCCCCGTCGCCGCGCGGTCAGCCGCACGTGGTGCCGTCCGGCGGCGGCCGGAGGTCGACCAGGTACCGCACCACGTCGTCGTCCACGCACTGGTTGAACGCGGTGACGAACGCCGTGTGCTGGGTGCCTTCGGCGGTGAGGAGCACACCGGACGAGATCTCCCGGGCGAGCCCCTGCGCCCACTTCAACGGTGTCGCGGGGTCGTTCGTCGTGCCGACGACGAGGATCGGCGGTGTGCCGTCGATCTGGACGGGAGCGATGCTCGGGAGGGCGGGCACGGGCCAGTACGCGCACACGAGCCCGGCGTTGAGCAGCGCGATCCCGACCCGCGGTGCGGCGGCGCGGAACTGCGGCTCCGCCGCCTGATACGCGTCCGGGCCACCGACCGGAGGCCCGTCGCGGCAGCCGATGGCCCAGAACGCAGGCTGCGAAGAGTCGTAGCTGCCGTCCTCCCGGCGGCCGGTGTATTCGTCGGAGAGCGCGAGCAACCGCTCCCCATCACCGCGGGCGCCCGCCGCCAGCGCCTGCTCGAGCCGCGCGTATCCCTCCTTGCCGGAGTAGAGAGCCTGCGCGATGGCGAGGTCGAACTCGCCGCCGCCGAGCGTCCGGCCGCCCCCCGCGGAAATCGGCTGCGCGTCGACCTGCGCCGCGAGGCGATCGTAGGCACCGGCCGCGTCCCCGCCGTTGGAGAAGGGGCATCTCCGGTTCTGCGAGCACTGAGCGAGAAAGGCGTCGAGTGAGTGCTCGAAGCCGGCCGCCTGCTCGGCGCCGATGTCGAGGGCGCTGAGATTCGGATCGATGGCGCCGTCGAGGACGAGGGCGCGCACCTTCGTCGGGAACAACTTGGCGTAGAGCGTGCCGAGGTAGGTCCCGTACGAGTAACCCACGTACGTGAGCGTCTTGTCGCCCACCGCCTGGCGGATCCGGTCCATGTCGCGCACGGTGCTCTCGCTCGAGACGTACGGGAGTACGTTGCCGCTCCGTGCCTCACAGGACTGCGCCAGCTGCTGGAGGCGGTTGTCGAGGTCGACACGTTCCTGAGGCGTGTCGGGCGAGTAGTCGGCAGAGAACACGCCGTCCAGGTTGGACTCGCATCTCACCGGCGACGTGCGGCCGCTCCCGCGCGGATCGAATCCGATGATGTCGAAGCGCTCCCTCAGCTCGTCAGGCAGCGCACTGGCGAAGTCCCGCGCGAACTGGGTGCCCGGAGCGCCGGGTCCGCCCGGGTTGAGCAGCAGCGACCCAATTCGCTTCTTCCGGTCGGTGGCACGGATCCGCAACAGTGCGACCTTCATGGTCCTGCCGTTGTCGGGATGGTCGTAATCGAGGGGCACGGTGAGCTTGGCGCATTCGCTTCCGCCGCCGCAGCCGTCCCACTGCAGCTTCGGCGCCGCGGCCGCGGGCGCCGCGCTCGCGACGGGAGCCGCGACGGCGACACCGAGCGAAGCGATGGCGATGCAGAGCGCGACCGAAAGGACGGGGCGGGGGTGCACGACGTCGGAGCTTACGGGCGGCCGCTCCCGCGACGGCCGCGGGCGACAGTTCGCACGATGCGAGATGATTGAGACTCGATGGGACGTCTCGACGGCAAGGTCGCGCTGATCACCGGCGCCGCGGGCGGGATCGGCCGGGTCGCGGCCGAGCTGTTCGCCGCCGAGGGCGCCCGCGTCGTCATCGCCGACGTGGTCGAGCGCGAAGGAAAGGCAACCGTCGACGCGATCGGCGACGCGGGCGGACAGGCTGCATTCGTCCCCGCCGACGTCTCGGACCACGAGCAGGCCGAAGCGATGGTCCGGTTCACGCTCGACACGTTCGACGGCCTCCACGTCCTCTACAACAACGCCGGCATCCTTCCGCCCGACGACGCCGGCACGCTCGATACGCCCGAGTCCACGTGGGAGCGCGTGATGTCCGTCAACCTCAAGGGCGTGTGGCTGGGGTGCAAGTACGGGATCCCCGCCCTGCTGGACTCGGGCGGCGGCTCGATCGTGAACGTGTCGTCGCTCGTGGCGCTCATGGGCTCCGCAGTCCCACAGATCGCGTACACCGCCAGCAAGGGCGGCGTCCTGGCGATGACCCGCGAGATCGCGGTCGAGTACGCCCGCCGCGGGATCCGCGCCAACGTCCTGTGCCCGGGGCCCATCGACACACCCTTGATGGCGGAGCTGATGAGCGACCCGCAGTGGGCGGCTCGCCGCCTCGTCCACATCCCGATGGGCCGCTCCGGGCAGGCGAGCGAGATCGCGCGCGCCGCGCTGTTCCTCGCCGGCGACGACTCGTCGTTCATGACCGGGAGCACACTGGTCGTCGACGGCGGCATCACGGCCGCGTACGTCACACCCGAATAGGCATGAAACGATGAGCGCAATGCAGCTCGACGACCTTCGGGATCGCATCGGCGCCGGCGACGTCGACACCGTGCTGGTCGCGTTCCCGGATCTGCAGGGTCGGCTCATGGGCAAGCGGGTGACCGGGCACTACTTCCTGGACCACGTCGTCGACGGCGAGGGCGTCGAGGCGTGCAACTACCTCCTCGCCGTCGACGTCGAGATGACGCCCGTCCCCGGGTACCGGTTCGCGAACTGGGAGCAGGGCTACGGCGACATGAAGGCGGTCCCGGACCTCGCGACGCTGCGGCTGGTCCCCTGGCTCGAGAAGACGGCGATCGTGCTGTGCGACCTCGTCGACCACGAGTCGGCGACGCCGGTCGAGGTGTCGCCCCGCCGGATCCTTCAGCGTCAGGTCGAGCGGGCGGCCGCCGCCGGCTACACGGTCAAGTGCGGTTCGGAGCTGGAGTTCTTCCTGTTCCGAGACTCGTACTACGAGGCGGCCGCGAAGGGCTACGCAGGCCTGGAGCCGCACTCGCCCGTCATCGAGGACTACCACGTGCTCCAGACGACGCGGGACGAGTACCTGATCCGGCAGATCCGGAACGCCATGGACGCGTCCGGTGTCCCGGTCGAGTTCTCTAAGGGCGAGGCGGGCCGGGGTCAGCACGAGATCAACCTCGAGTACGCGGACGCGCTCGAGATGGCGGACCGTCACGTCATCTACAAGAACGGCGCCAAGGAGATCGCTTCGCTGGCGGGTCGGTCCATCACGTTCATGGCGAAGTACTCCATGGACGAGGTCGGCTCGTCCTGTCACGTGCATTCGAGCGTGTGGGACGGTGACGGCGCGACCTCGCTCATGTGGAGCGACGACGCGGCGCACAATCTCTCCGGTGTGTTCCGGGGCTGGCTCGGCGGGTTGCTCGCCACGGGTCGCGAGCTGGCGTGGCTCTACGCACCGAGCGTCAACTCGTACAAGCGCTATCAACCCGAGTCGTGGGCGCCCACCGCGCTGGCGTGGGGGCCGGACAACCGTACGTGCGGGTTCCGGGTCGTCGGCCACGGCGGCTCGTACCGGGTGGAATCGCGCCTGCCGGGCGCCGACGTGAACCCGTACCTCGCCTTCGCGGCGACGATCGCCGGCGGTCTCCACGGCATCGAGCACGGGCTCGACCCGGGTCCGCCTTACGACGGCAACGCGTACGCCGCCGACGCCGTGCCTCGCGTGCCCGACACGATCGTCGATGCCATCACCGAGCTCGAGCACAGTGAGGTTGCGGTGAAGGCGTTCGGCTCCGACGTGCACGAGCATCTGGTGAACACGGCCCGGCAGGAATGGGCGGGCTTCAACCGCGTCGTCACCGACTGGGAGCGCCGCCGCAACTTCGAGCAATTCTGACTGATATGTCGTCCCGGCGGCCGTTGATCGCGGTGCCCGCGTACCCGCTGAAGGCGGGTCGTGTGCAGGACTGGGAGAAGCCGGGAGTGGCCGTGCCGACGCCGTACGTCGAAGCGCTGCAGCGCGCCGGCGCCCTCGAGGCGATCCTCATGCCGGTCGCGATCGACGACGGAGACGCGGGCGCGATCCTCGACCGGTTCGACGGGCTCCTTCTCCTCGGCGGCGGTGACCTCCATCCCGAGGAGTACGGCCAGGACCGCCGGCAGACCGTGTACGGAGTCGTGCCGCACCGGGACCGGTTCGAGCTCGCGCTCGCCCGTGCCGCCGTCGCCCGCGGCGTCCCGACACTGGCGATCTGCCGTGGGCACCAGGTGCTGAACGTCGCGTTGGGTGGCTCGCTCGACCAGGACATCACCGACCGCGCCGGGGTGCCCGACCACGGGAAGCCCGGTGTCCCCGGCGGCTCGAGCGTGCACGACATCGAGCTGGACCCCGGTTCGCGCCTCGCCGAGGCGATGCAGGTCACGCAGGCGACTTGCTCGTCGCATCATCACCAGGCGGTCGATCGCGCAGGTGACGGCCTCCGCGTGACCGCCCGCGCTCGGGACGGGGTCGTCGAGGGCATCGAGCTCCACGGTGACGCGTGGATCGTCGGCGCGCAGTGGCACCCGGAGGACACTGCGGCGGACGACCCGGCGCAACAACGCCTGTTCGACACGTTCGTCGAGCGCGCTGCGGCGCGCTGACCACGTGGACCTGTCGACGCGAGTCCCCGAGCCGGAGCTGATGGACACCACCGAGCAGGCGCGGGCGTACGCGGC